>DASWUT010000801.1:0-1685 GCA_036401455.1 Gemmatirosa sp.
GTGTGAGCTGACGAGGCGTCCGGAGTTGGCTCCGTGACGGGCGCGTCACCATAGCATGTCCCGTGCGAGCGGTCCTGATGCCGCACGGGTCCAAACGGTACCGAGCTCGACATGCTTTCCTGCTGCCGTCGTCATGCACCACATCGGCGCGCGGCTGCTGCGGCGCGGGCGCGGTCTCGCGCCTCTAGGAGGGAAGGCGGTCCTCGGTCAGCGCCATCGCCGGACGGTATGGCGGCAGCGCCGGGAGCTCGGCGCGTGGCAGCAACGGGAGCGCGGCCGCTACGGGCGCGCGGACCAGCGTTGGGCGCTCGCCGCGGTGCGCGAGCCACATCCCGAGCGCGGCGGGTCCGATGATGAAGAACCACTCCTGCACGATCTGCGGGGCGTAGCCGCGGATGATCACCTGGACGAGGAACGCGTTGCTGACGGCGAACACCACCTGCCGCCACGCGTTGCGCGGGTCGGTGAGGTACCACGCCCACAGCGCGCGCACGAGGACGCCAAACGCGGCCATCCCGAGCAGCAGCCCCGGCCACCCGAACGCGAGGTAGTACTCGCCGAAGTGCGGCACCGCCGCGCCCGCGTTCCCCGACGCCCGCGTGTTGATCGCCCGCGCGATCTTGTCGAGGAACGTCGGCAGCGGCTTCTCCGGCCAGATCACCCGCGGGATTGGCTGGATGAACACGTAGACGTACGGGTCCGCGCCCGCGAACTCCACGCGCCCCGGCACCGCGTCGAGCACCGCGCCGAACGTCTCGAACACCTCGGTGTCGCTCAACGTGTTGCGCACGACCTGGATGAAGGTCGGAGTCGCGGTCGCCTTTCGGGTCTCGGACTTGAACACGGCGCGGGCGATCCCGAGCCACCCGGCGAACAGCACGACCGCCGCCGCGCCGGCGAGCAGCGTCGACCCTCGCGGCCGCCGCCCACGCCGCAGGTAGGCGAGCATGAACGTCGCCACCCAGAGGATGATCAGTCGGTACCGATAGCCGAGCGACGTGTACGCGATCGAGACGAACGCGAAGTACGCCCACTGGATCGGCTTCGATCGGAAGCCGCCGCTCACTGACAGCATCAGGAACGCCGGGATGAACCACTCGATCGCGAGAAACAGGTACGCGAGGTTCGTCCCGCCTCCCGATTTGTCCGCCTTCTCCGCGGGCGCGATCACGCCCGGCAGCAGGAAGTGCGACAACGACCGTCCTTCGAGCCGCGTCCAGAGGACGAGCGCGGCGATCGCCGCGACGGTCAGCCCCCACCCGATGTGCCGGATCCGCCGGAGCGCCGCGGGCGACGACTGCTCGCTGCCGCGCACGCGCGTGAGCTGGCGTCCGATCGTCTCGCCTAACGGCAGGTGGTAGCCGAGCCACATCGCGACCACACCGACGAGCACGGCCGCGAACGCGGGCGCGTAGAAGGCGCGCATGTCGCGCCCGATGACGATCGTCGTGCCCGTCAGCAGCCGTAACAGCGGGCCGAGGACGAAGTACACGAGGTACACGCCGGCGACCGTGAGCAGCGGCTCGAACGGGTCGAGGCGGCCTCGCCAGCCGCGCACGACGATCGGGAACAGCACGACGACCACGATCCCGGCCGCGAGCAACAACTCGATGCCGTATTCCTGCGGCCCCGCGTCGCCCACCGCGAGCCCGAGCACGACCGCGAGCGCCGCAGCGAGGGTGAGC
>DASWUT010000802.1:0-1856 GCA_036401455.1 Gemmatirosa sp.
GCCGGGGTGTCCGCCGGGACGCCCGGGGGCGCGGTCGCCGGAGCGGGGCGCGGTCCGGCAGTCGCGCCGGAAGTGACGGGCCCGCGCCCCTCCGGGGACACGGACACGCTCATCGGCGACTCGGCGGCGCTGCGGCAGGCGGTCGCGATGGCGCGACGGGTCGCGCCGGCGGATGCCTCGGTGATGATTTTCGGGGAGAGTGGCACGGGGAAGGAGGTCATCGCGCACTTCATTCACCGGCACAGCCGGCGGGCGGCGCGGAAGATGATCGCGATCAACTGCGCGGCGATTCCCGGGCCGCTGCTCGAGAGCGAGATGTTCGGGCACAAGAAGGGCGCGTTCACCGGCGCAGATCGCGACAAACCGGGGCTGCTGGAAGCGGCTGACGGGGGCACGCTGTTCCTCGACGAACTCGGCGAGATGCCGATGCCGCTCCAGGCCAAGCTGCTGCGCGTCCTGCAGGACGGCGTCGTCCGCCGCGTCGGCAGCGAGCGGCAGGACGCGGTCGTGAACGTGCGCTTCATCGCGGCCACCAACCGCGATCCGCACGAAGCCGTGAAGCAGGGGCTGCTGCGCGAAGACCTCTTCTACCGACTGTGCGTGGTGCCGATCAAGCTGCCGCCGTTGCGGCAGCGCCCGGACGACGTTGCCGCGCTCGCGCAGCACTTCCTCGAGCGTTTCTGGCGCCGCCACCGGCCGGCCGGGTCGGCGCGGCCGACGTTCTCGTCGTCGGCGCTCGCCTTCCTGAAGTCGCGGCCGTGGCGCGGCAACGTGCGCGAGTTGCAGAACGTGATCGAGCACGTGACGGTCGTCGCCGAAGCGGGGCGGCCGATCGAGCCGGAGGACATCCCGCTGTATGAAGAGCAGTCGGCGGCCGACGACGGACTCGCCGCGGTGCCGGCCGGGCTGTACGCCGAGGCGTTCCACGCGGCAAAGGAGCAGCTCGTCACGCACTTCGAACGCGAGTACCTGAACCGGCTGTCGACGCGCGCGGCGGGCAACATGTCGCGTGCGGCGCGCCTGGCCGGGGTCGACCGCACGACGCTCTACCGGCTGATGGAGAAGCACGGGATGCGGCGCGAGGACGCGCCGCTCATCACGGCCGTTGGGGCCTGAGGGCCCGCGGGTGCGACGATCCTCGGGGCTGCGCCTCGTGCGCGGCGGGGCGGCAGACGACGCGCCGGAGCCGGCGCCGCACCCGCTGACCACACGCGGCGCGCAGCTGCTCGCGCCGCGCGGCTCGGCGAGTGGCGCGCCACACGTCTGGGAGGAGCTCGACCGGGCGGCGGCGTGGGTGAGCGACCACTGGACGGGCGATGCGCGTGAGGAGGTGCGCCATGCGCTCCGCGTGCTCTGCATCGCCCTCCGGAACGCGCCGCACGATCCAGGGCCGGGCAGCGAGAACGCGCTCGGCGTGAGCGATCTGCCGTGGCGCGTGCCGGTCGCCGAGCTCGCCTGTCGCCTGCGGCGTCGCCTCGTCGAGCAGCTTCGGACGGATGCCCTGCCACTCGGCGCGGACGGCTCGGAGATCGCGCTCGGGATCGTGGCCTCGCTCGACCGCGTCGAGACGTCGGCGCGCGCCGACGGCGCGCGGTCGATCATGGACCAGCTCGGGGGCACGCACGCGCTGGAGCTGCTGGTCGAAGTCGCGCACGACATGCGCTCGCCGCTCGGTTCGATCCTCTTTCTCGTCGAACGGTTGCGCGACTCGGGGGAACTGGACGGCCCGCAGGCGCGCCAGCTCGGGCTCGTCTACGGCGCCGCGTTCGGGCTCAGTACGGTGGTCAGCGACGTGATGGAGCTGGCGCGCGGCGGCGATCGTCTGGCCAGCGGGGCGAGCGCGGCGTTCGACGTCG
>DASWUT010000803.1:0-2299 GCA_036401455.1 Gemmatirosa sp.
GCGGCGATCGTGTGGGTGTTCGGACGCGCGGCGGCGCTGCCGTGGATCGTCGCGGGCCCGGCCGCGGGCGTCGTCGCCGAGCTGCGCGCGGCGCGCGCGGCCGCGAACGCGACCGACCGCGTCGCGGCGCTGCTCGCGTGCGTGGTGTCGGCGGCGCTCATCGTGCTCGTCGCCCGCGTGGCGGCCCGCCTCGCCCGCGTCGAGGCGAACGCGCCGGCGGTGGACGTGCGCCGGGTCGCGGACGCGGCGGCGTGATGGTGCTGCCGCGCAACCCGACGGTCCGCGTCGTCATCGCGATCACCGCGGGCGCGCTGCTCGGGATGCTGGCGCCGGCGGCGGGGGTCGCGACGCGGCCGCTCGCCGACGCGTTCGTCGCGCTCGTCAAGCTGGTCGTCGGGCCGGTGGTGTTCTGCACCATCGTGCTCGGCATTGCGGGGATGCGCGACCTGCGCACGGCCGGGCGCGTGGGGGCGAAGGCGATCCTGTACTTCGAGGTCACGACGACGTTCGCGCTCGCGTTAGGCCTGCTCGTCGTGAACGTGACGCGGCCGGGCGCGGGGCTCGATGCGTCGTCGCTGGCGAAGGGGGACGTGTCCCGGTACGCGCAGGCGGCGCGCGAGGGTGGGGTCGTCGACCTGCTCGTCCACGCGGTGCCGTCGAGCGCGGTCGACGCGTTCGCGCGCGGGGACGTGATCCAGATCGTCGTCGTCGCGGTGCTGGCCGGCGTTGCGCTCGCGGGCATGGGGGAGCGCGGCCGCGGCCTCATGACGGGCCTCGCGCGCGTGCAGGAGCTCGTCTTCCGCGTCGTCGCGATGGTGATGGCCGTCGCGCCGATCGGCGCGTTCGCGGCGATGGCGTACACGGTGGGCAGCTTCGGCGTGCGGACGTTGTTGCCGTTGGGCCGGCTGATGCTCGACGTCTACGCGACGATGGCGCTGTTCGTGCTCGGCGTGCTCGGGCTGGTGGCGCGGCGGTGGGGATTCCGGATCACGGCGTTGCTGCGCCACATCCGCGGCGAGATCGCGCTCGTCGTCGGCACGTCGTCGAGCGAGGCCGCGCTGCCGCGGCTGATCGCGAAGCTGGAGCAGTTCGGGTGCGCGCCGGAGGTGGTCGGGCTGGTCGTGCCCGCGGGCTACTCGTTCAACCTCGACGGGACGAGCATCTATCTGTCGATGGCGGTGCTGTTCATCGCCCAGGTCTTCCGCATCGACCTCTCGTTAGGCCGTCAGCTCGAAGTGCTCGGCCTGCTGATGCTGACGAGCAAGGGCGCGGCGGGGGTGACGGGGAGCGGCTTCGTCGTGCTGGCGAGCACGCTCGCCGCGACGCACGCGGTGCCGGTCGAGGGGCTCGCGCTCGTGTTGGGCGTGGATCGCTTCATGAGCGAGGCGCGCGCGGTGGTGAACCTGATCGGGAACGCGGTGGCGACGGTGGTGGTGGCCAAGAGCGAGGGCGCGTTCGCCGAAGCGAACGCGCCCTCGAGCGCCGCGGCCCCGACGCGTGGGGATCTCGCGGCGTAGTGCGGGCCGAACTTAGCGGAAGGCGAAGAACGAGCCGCCCGCGAGCAGGCCGATGCGCGCGGCCTTCGAGCTGAAGTCGTAGCCCGCGTTCGCCTCGGCGCGGAGCGCGATGTTGGTGCGAACCGGCAGCTTCAGCCCGAGGCCGCCACCGAGCGTGGTCTCGTGCGACGTGTTGCCGTTGGACGAGGCACCCGAGTAGTTGATGAACGGCCGCACGTAGGCGACGGTCGCACCGGTGACGCCGGTGGCGTACGTCGGGGCGCGGAAGTGGTACAGCGCGCCGAGCTCGAGATTGTAGGTCGTGACCGACGGGACGTTCTTCTGCTTCGCGTAGTTCAGCCCCACCGCCGGCTCGATTTCGATGCGCGGGTTGCTCGGCACGAAGAAGCCGAGGCGGAAGCGCTCGCCAGGGATGAACACGTTCACGTACGACTGGTTGCCGAGCCCGAAGTTCGCGCCAACGTCCGCACCGAATTCCGTGGTCGCGGGGTTGTTGACGATGGCCGCATTCTGCGCGCGGGCGGCGGCGGGGAGAACGACCGCGACCGCGGCCACGACCGGCGCGATGCGGAGGAAGAGCGGAGTGCGCATGCTGTATGTGTCGTGCGTAAGGGTGAAACCGCGTCTAATTACCGACCTCGACCGTTACTGACCCGTTGGTCGGTAGACGGGTGATGAGCAACGTTTGGGCCACATGGTCCCAATCCGTGCCGCAGTTAGACGCGTTTCAGCACGAAAGTGCTGCATAACGCGGCGGGGCGGGCCCCGGTGTGAGGCCCGCC
>DASWUT010000804.1:0-9285 GCA_036401455.1 Gemmatirosa sp.
CGCCGCGCACGGCACGCCGCTCGGCGTGCTCGCGATCGCGCGGCCGGCCGGCCAGGCGGCGTTCAGCGCGCAGGACGCCGAGCGGCTGCGGGTGGTCGCCGACCACGCCGCGCTCGCGCTCTGGAAGGCGCGCCTCATCGACGAGGCCCGTGCGGCGAACGAGACGAAGACGGGGTTCCTCGCCACGGTGAGCCACGAGTTGCGCACGCCACTGACCGCGCTCACCGGTTACGGCGAACTCGTCGCGGACGAGATCCTCGGGCCGCTGACGCCGGCGCAGGCCGACGTGATGGAACGCATGCGCGCCGTGACGCACCAGCTCACGGCGATGATCGAGGAGATCCTCACCTTCTCCGCGCTCGAGGCAGGGCGCGAGCTCGTGCGCCCCGTCGCGACCGACATCGAGGAGGTCGTGCACGCGGTGGTCGCCGTCGTCGAGCCGCTCGCCGCGCAGAAAGCGCTCACCTTCACCGCGACGGTGCCGCCCGAGCGGCTGCCGTTCGTCACCGATCCGGACAAGCTGCGCCAGATCCTCGTGAACCTGTGCGGCAACGCCGTCAAGTTCACCGAGCGCGGCGGCGTGCGGCTGATCGTCGTGACCGACGGTGCCCAGGTCACGTTCTCGGTGACCGACACCGGACTCGGCATTGCCGAGCACGACATGCCGCGGCTGTTCCAGGCGTTCGCGCAGCTCGACACCGGGCTCACGCGCCGGTACGGCGGAACGGGGCTCGGGCTGTACATCTCGCAGCGGCTCGCCCGGCTGCTCGGCGGACGCATCGAGGTGCGGTCGCGCGTCGGCGAGGGCTCGACGTTCACGCTCGTGCTGCCCACGTCGGACGGGGCTTTAGATTGCCGGACATGACTGCGACCGCGATCACCAGCGTGTTCAACGACGCGTACATCGCCGAGGTCTACGAGGCATACCGCCGCGACCCGGCCTCCGTCGACGCCTCCTGGCGTCAGTTTTTCGGCATGGCCGAGGCGATGTCCGGACTCGTGCAGCCGGAGCGCGCCGCGACAGGCGGTGAAGCCGATCCCGACCTGCTGCGCAAGACGGGCGCGGCCGCCGCGCTCGTGCACGCCATCCGCGAAAACGGGCACCTCGCCGTCGCCCTCGATCCGTTAGGCAGCGCGCCCCCGGGCGCGCGCGAGCTGACGGCCGAGTTCCACGGCATCGCCGAGACCGACCTCGCCGCGGTGCCGGCGGCGGCGATCGGGTTCACGGATGGGCGGTTCGCGACGGCCGCGGACGTCGTCGCGATGCTTCGGCGACGCTACTCGGGCACGCTCGGCATCGAGTACTCGCACCTCACGACCGACGTGGAGCGCGAGTGGTTTCGCACGACGCTCCGCGAGGAGAAGCTCACGGCACCGCTCTCCGCCGACGAGAAGCGCGCGATGCTGGCGCGGCTGACCGAGGTCGACGGACTCGAACGGTTCCTCGGCTTCGCGTTCCAGGGAAAGAAGCGGTTCTCGATCGAGGGCACCGACGCGCTCGTGCCGATGCTCGACGAGGCGATCGCGCAAGCGGCGGCGCGCGGCGCGCGCGAGGTCGCGATCGGAATGGCGCACCGCGGGCGGCTCAACGTGCTCGTGCACGTGATGGGGAAGACGTACGAAGCGCTGTTCGCCGAGTTCGAAGGGCGTCACGCCGACCCGGCGAACGACACCGAGACGGGCGACGTCAAGTACCACATGGGCTACGACGGGCGGCGCACCGTGGACGGCCGCGAGGTCGCGGTCACGCTCGCGCCCAACCCGAGCCACCTCGAGTTCGTCGGCGCCGTGATCGACGGCGAGGCGCGCGCGCGGCAGCGCGTCGAGGGCGCGCCGTGGGAGCGCGACGAGTCGCGCGTGCTGCCGATCGCCGTCCACGGCGACGCGGCGTTCATCGGCGAGGGCGTCGTCGCGGAGACGCTCAACATGTACCGGCTGCGCGGTTATCGCGTCGGCGGCACGCTGCACATCATCACCAACAACCAGGTCGGCTTCACGACCGACCCGATCGACTCGCGTTCGACGCACTACGCGAGCGACCTCGCGAAGGGCTTCGACATCCCGGTGCTGCACGTGAACGGCGATGACGCCGAGGCGTGCATCATCGCGGTGCGGCTGGCGACGGCCTACCGTGCGGCGTTCGCGAAGGACGTGCTGATCGACCTCGTCGGGTATCGGCGCTGGGGGCACAACGAGACGGACGAGCCCGCGTTCACGCAGCCCACGCTGTACGACGCGATCCGCGCGCATCCGACGCCGCGCCAGGTGTGGGGCGACCGGCTGGTGCGTGAAGGGGTGCTGGCCGCGGGCGACGTGGAGCGGCTGGACCAGGACACGCGCGCGCGATTCCAGGCTGCCTACGAGCGGACGAAGCGCGGAGCGGGGCAGGACGGCGCGACGCGGGACGGAGCGACGCCGACGGGGTCCGCGTCGACCGGGTCGTCGCCTAACGGCGCACCCTCGAACGGGTCCGCGCCGCACGGGACTGCTACCAACGGCGTAGCGGCGCATGCGGATGGCGGGAGCGCGGCCGCGACCGCGGTTCCGGCCGAGCGGCTGGTCGCGCTGCAGACCGAGCTGCTGACCTATCCTGACGGGTTTCGGCCGCACCCGAAGCTCGCGAAGATCCTGCAGCGCCGCGGTGAGGCGTTAGGCGAGAAGGGCGGCATCGAGTGGGGCCAGGCCGAGCAGCTCGCGTTCGCGTCGCTCGTCACCGAGGGCGTGAGTGTGCGGCTCACCGGGCAGGATGCGGAGCGTGGCACGTTCGGCCACCGCAACGCGGTGCTGCACGATCCTCGCGACGGGCGCACGTACACGCCGCTCGCCAGCCTTCGGGAGCGGCGCGCGGCGTTCGAGGTCTACAACTCGCCGCTCACCGAGACGGCCGTGATGGCCTTCGACTACGGCTTTTCGGTCGCCGCGCCCGACGCGCTGACGCTGTGGGAAGGGCAGTACGGCGATTTCGTCAACGTCGCGCAGACGATCATCGATCAGTTCCTCGTCGCGGACCGGGCGAAGTGGGGGCAGGATTCCGGGCTCGTCCTGCTGCTGCCGCACGGCTACGAGGGCGGCGGCCCGGAGCACTCGTCCGCGCGGCTCGAACGCTTTCTGCAGCTCGCGGCGGAAGGGAACATGACCGTCGCGTACCCGGGCACGCCCGCGCAGTACTTCCACATCCTGCGCGCGCAGGCGCACCGCGATTCGCGGCGTCCGCTCATCCTCATGCAGCCCAAGTCGCTGCTCCGGCTCCCCGCGGCGGCGTCGCGGCTCGCGGAGCTCAGCGAGGGCGCGTGGCAACCGGTCGTCGACGACGGCGCGCTCGACGGCGCGCTCGACGGCGCGCTCGACGGACGCGACGCGGGTGCGGTGCGGCGCGTGGTGCTCTGTACGGCGAAGACGTTCTACGACCTCACGCAGCAGGACGTACCGTCTGAGGTCGCGGTCGTGCGCGTCGACCAGCTGTACCCGTTCCCGGCTGACGCGCTGCGCGCGGTCCTCGCGCGGTATGCGAACGTGCGCGAGGTCGTCTGGGTGCAGGAGGAGCCGCAGAACATGGGTGCGTGGGGGTTCGTCGCCACGCGGCTCGGTGCGGTCGTCGGCTCGGCGCGGCTGCGCTACATCGGCCGGCCCGAGCGGGCGAGTCCGGCGGAGGGCTACGAATCGGCGCACAAGGCGGAGCAGGCGCGGATCGTGGCCGAGGCGCTCGCGGTCCCCGAGGAGTCGGTCGACCCGGACGTCGTCGACCGGTCGATCGAGGTCGAGGCGGCGAGCGGCTGACGCGCCGCCGCGACCACCGGAGGTTCGTCACCCTCGCGAAGTCGGGGGTGCATCTTTCTTTCGCGCTATCGTGTGCGGTCGCGCGCAGTCCGCTGGCCGTGAGGTTCGGCGCGCCGCACGGCGAGCGGCGACCCCTCCGGCGCGCCGCCGGCGCCGGGCGCGTCGGAGCCGCCGCGCGTCTCCTCGCTGGCGTCGGAGGCTCGCCTTCGGGGCCGCCGCCCCATCATGCCATTCGCTCATCCCATGACAACGAACCGTAGGGTGCGCGCCGTGGTGCGCGTGGTGGGTGCTGCCGTGTTGGGGGTGAGTGCGGCCGCGGGGTGCGGCCGTGCGCAGACGTCGACCGCGTACGAGCCGCGGGGAGCGGCCGAGCTGTCGCAGCTCGTCGACGGGCTCGGGATGACGGCGCGGGTGCTCGTCATCGGCGCGCACCCGGACGACGAGGATACGCGGCTGATCGCGTACCTCGCGCGGGGGCGGCACGCCGAGACGGCCTACCTCTCGCTGACGCGCGGCGACGGCGGACAGAACCTGATCGGCAACGAACTCGGCGAGGCGTTAGGCGCGATCCGGACCGAGGAGTTGCTCGCGGCGCGCCGGATCGACGGGGGGCATCAGTACTTCACGCGGGCGTTCGACTTCGGGTTCTCGAAGACGGCCGCGGAGACGTTCGAGCACTGGCCGCGCGACACCGTGCTGGGCGACGTGGTGCGGGTCGTGCGGGCGTTCCGGCCGCACGTGGTGATCGCGATCTTTTCGGGCACGCCGGCCGATGGGCACGGGCACCATCAGGCGAGCGGTATCCTGGCGCGCGAGGCGTACGACGCGGCGGCGGATACGGTGCGGTTCCCGGTCGCGCAGTTCGGGGCGGCGTGGAGCGTGGGAAAGTTCTACCGCAACACGAGCTACCGCGGGGAGGAAACGGCGACGCTGCGGTACAACGCGGGGGCGTACGATCCCGTGTTAGGCCGCAGCTACGCGGAGATCGCGGCGATCAGCCGGAGTCAGCACAAGTCGCAGGGGCAGGGTACGCCCGAGCGGAAGGGGGTGTCGATCGTGAGCATGCGGCGCGAGGCGACGCGCGTGAACGCCGAGACGCCGGCGAACGCGGAACGCGACCTGTTCGACGGGATCGACACGACGGTGTTCCGCGGCCGCGCGCTGGCTGGACTGGACGTGCCCGAGGCGCGCGTCGACTCACTGAACGCGGCGATCGCTGAGGTGCAACGAACTCTCGACGTCCGCCACCCGGAGCGCGTGCTTCCCGCATTGCTGCGCGCGCGGGCGGACGAGATCGCGGTGCACCCGGTACGGATCCGCGGTGAGAGCCGCGCGTCAGATCGGCCCGGGTACGACGAAGCGCCCCAGCAGGTATCGACTCGCGTCGACCGCGCCCTCGCCCTCGCATCCGGGCTCAGTGTCGAGGCGGACGCGCCGCGCGAGGTCGTCGCAATCGGCGACAGCATCCCGCTCGTCGTCACCGTCTACAATCGCGGGCGTGTGCCGATTGCGGTAACGTCGGTTCAGTTCGCGGGCTGGTCGCACAACTTCAGCCCGGGGGTGGGGGACAGAGACGGTGTGTTTCCGCCCGTCGTTGCTCCCGACAGCTCGGTGCGCGTCACCCTTCCCGAGCGCGCGACGGCGACCGAAGGGCCGAAGGATGTAGTGGCGTGGTCCGTGACGCAGCCCGCGTGGCTGATCGAACCGCGTGCTGGCGATCTGTATCGCGACCCGCTGCATTTCGTCGTCGCCGACGCGACGCGCGGCTCCCAGACGGTGAATCGCGCCGTGGCGATCGTGGGATTCGCGCTCGTCCCGTCTGGTCGCGCGGACGCCGTTCGTGGAGATGCCGTCATGTCCACGGTCGCTCCGGTCGTGTTCCGTCGAGTCGACCCTGTCCGGGGCGAGGTCGACCGACCGCTCGCGATCGCGCCCGCGATCGGCGTGACACTCGACCGCGCTGTGATGTACGCTCGCGCGAACGCGCCGCTCGATCGTATCGTCACCGTGCACCTGCGTTCTGCGTCGACAGGCGCGCGAACCGCCGTCGTTCGACTCGCGCTTCCCGCCGGGCTGACCGCCGACTCGGCGACGAGAACCGTGACGCTCGCCGGCTACGATGCGAGTGCGGCCGTCGACTTCCGTGTTCGCGGCACGCTCCGCCCCGGACGGACCGTGCTGCGCGCCAGCGCCGCGTCGAACGGTGAACAGTTCGCGACCGGTTATCAGCTGATCGAATACTCGCACATCCGCCCGCAGCGCGTCTACCGCCCCGCCGAGACCGCGATCGAGGCCGTCGACGTCGCGCTGCCCGCGCACGCCAGCGTCGCCTACGTACCCGGCGTCGGCGACAACGTCGCGCCCACGCTCGCCGACCTGGGCCTTCCGGTGACCGTGCTCGACTCGACGGCGCTAGGCGCGGGCGACCTGTCGAAGTACACCCACCTCGTGATCGGCCCGCGCGCGTACGACGCCAACCCCGCGCTCGCCGCCAACAATGCGCGCCTGATGGACTGGGTGCGCCGCGGCGGGACGATGGTTGTGCAGTATGGGCAGTACGAGATGACGCGGCCGGGCGTGATGCCGTATCCGATCACGCTCGCGCGTCCGGCGCAGCGCGTGACGCTCGAGCAGTCGCCCGTGACCGTGCTCGACGCGGCGGCGGGAGTGCTCGCCATGCCTAACCGCATCGGCGCGGCCGACTGGCAGGGGTGGGTGCAGGAGCGCTCGACGTACATGCCGCAGACCGCGGACCCGCGGTACCGGCCGGCGATCGCGATCGAGGACCCGGGCGAGGCGCCCAATCCGAACGGCATCCTCGTCGCGCCGCTCGGGCGCGGAACGTACGTCTACGTCACGCTCGCGCTGTTCCGCCAGCTGCCGGCGGGCGTGCCGGGCGCGGCGCGGCTCATGGCGAACCTGCTCGCGGCGCGCGCGCCGGCGGTGAATGCGGAGGCGGCGCACCCGGCGACCGGACGCTGACCAGCGTCCCGATGCCCAGCACCACCAGCGTTCCCACGACGTTGTGCCAGAGGAACGACACGCGCGGCGCGCCGAAATTGACCGCGGCGACCGCGGCCATGCCGGCGAGCAACCCGGCAAATGCGCCCGCAGCCCGCGCGCGTGGCCACATCGCGAGAAAGAACACGCCGAGGATCGAGCCGTAGAACAGCGAGCCGAAGCGGTTGACGACCTCGATGAGTGAGCCGAGCGTCGCCGCGTACACGGCGACCGCGCACGCGAACACGCCCCAGAGCGCGGTGGCGACGCGCGACACGCCGAGGTAGTGCGCGTCGCTCGCGTCGGCGCGCACCCACCGACGGTACAGGTCGATCACGCTGGCCGTGGCGAGCGAGTTCAGCTCGGCAGCCACCGACGCCATCGCGGCGGCGATCACCCCGGCCACGAACAGCCCGGCGAGCCCCACGGGCAGCTCGCGCGTGACGAAATGCGGGATGATGTAGTTGACGTCCTTGGCCGGCGTGCCGGTCGCGCCGCCGGCGAGGGCGAGCGCCTCATCGCGCACCAGGGTCACCGCGGAGTCGCGTGCCCGGAAGGCGGCGATCGCTTCTCGGGCCGCGGGAGCGCGCGCCAGCGCCGCGGCCGCGTCGCGCCGGGCCCCCCAGGCGGCCCCGTATCGCGCCTCGAGCGCCGCGTAGCGCGCGGGCGCGGCCGCACGCGCCTGCTGCGCGTGCGCGGGGTTGTAGTAGAGCGGCGGGCGCTCGAACTGGTAGAAGACGAAGACCAGCACGCCGATCATGAGCACCGCGGCCTGGAGCGGAATCTTCCAGTACGCACTCACCAGGAGCGACCGGCGGGCCTCGTCGACCGAACGCGCGGCGAGGTAGCGCTGCACCTGGCTCTGGTCCGTGCCGAAGTACGACAGCATCAGAAACGTGCCGCCGAGCAGCCCGGACCAGAACGTGTAGGTGCTGGTGAGCGAGAAGGTGAAGTCGAACGCCCGCAGCCGACCCGCGGCGCCCGCGACGTGGAGCGCCGCCGCGGGTGCGACCGGGATGCGGTGCAGGAGCACCAGCACCGCGCCCACGACGGCGACCGTGATCAGCGCCATCTGCTTGACGTCGGCCCACGCGACCGCCTGCACACCGCCGGCCACGGTGTAGAGCACCGCCGGCACGCCGACGAGCGCCACGCACCACGGCAGCGGCCACCCGAACACGGCGGCGAAGACCACCGCCGGCGCGGCGATGATGGTACCGCACGACATTCCGCGCGAGAGCAGGAAGAGCGTCGCGGTGAGGGCGCGCGTGCGTGCGTCGAAGCGACGCTCCAGGTACTCGTACGCCGTGTAGACGCCTGCCCGCCGCAGAAACGGGACGAGCGTGACGCCGAGGATCACCATGGCCACCGGCAGGCCGAAGTAGAACTGTACGAACCGCAGCCCGTCGACGGCGCCCTGCCCCGTCGTCCCGATCATCGTCACGGCCGAGAGCTGCGTGGCCATGACCGAGAGGCCCACCGCCCACCACGGCAGGCTACGCCCGGCGAGCAGGTACGCTTCGAGGTCACGCGCGCCGCCGCGCGTGCGCCGCAGCCCATCCACGGCCACGTAGGCGAGGTAGGCGACGACGACGGCCCAATTGATCCAGTGCACGCGCGCGGCCGGCCTAGGGCGTGAAGGCGCGCTGGAGCAGCGCGAGCAGGGCAAGCGCGGCGGCCTGCACGACCAGCACCCGCACGAGGGTCGTGCGGAATCGGGGGGGCGCGGCAGGCGCCGGGTCGGTCGCGGAGTCGGCCGGCGGGACGGGCATGGCGGGCGGGGGGCGGGGGGCGCGCGTGGACGCGGCCGGATCCGGCGTGGCACCGTGGGCGGCGTGGGACCGACGCGTCACGTCCGCCCCCGAGCCCCGCGTGCGTCGCGTACTTGCGCCCCCCAACCTAGCGGCGCTGTCCGACGTGATGCGGGCCGACGCCGCGCCGGCGCGCCGCCAACGGCGGCCGCGGCCCGGGGAACCGCCCGCGGTAGCACGATCTTCGCGCAGGAGGCTCGACTTTCCCCCTCTGCCGCCCATGACCGACCTCCCCAGCCGCTCCGCCGCGCACGACGCCGCCCGTCAGGCCGCCGTCATCAGCGCGCAGCTGCGCGACACCCCCCCGCGCTCGCGCCCCCGCGTGGTGATCATCGGAGGAGGATTCGCCGGGTACCATGCCGCTCGCAACCTGAAGGACGTCGACGTCGACGTGACGCTCGTCGATCGCACGAACCACTTCGTCTTCCAGCCGCTGCTGTACCAGGTGGCGACCGCGGTGCTCGCCCCGACCGACATCACCGTCCCGATCCGGTACCTGCTGCGCAAGCACCGGAACACCGAGGTGATCATGGCCGAGGTGCGCGAGATCGACGTCGCGGCCCGGACGGTCCACCTTGCCGACGATCCCGTCCCCCTCGACTACGACTACCTGATCGTCGCCGCCGGAGCACGGCACTCGTATTTCGGGCACGATGAGTGGGAACAGGACGCTCCCGGCCTCAAGACCATCGCCGAC
>DASWUT010000805.1:0-5113 GCA_036401455.1 Gemmatirosa sp.
AGACACGATCGCCGCCACTTTCGGATCCGTCGCGGTGGCGGCGGCCTCGCGGTTGATCTGTCGGGCTGCGTCGAACGCCGCGAGCGTGTGATCGGGCGCCCAACGCGTATCATCCCATCGCTGCCACGTGTTCCACGTGGCGGTATAGCGGAAGTCATCGGCGTGGCGTTCGGTGAACGCGAGTGCGAGAGCGTCATCACTGAACGCGGGCGGGCGCGGATCACCCACGTCCTCGGCCGCGCGCTCGGCCGCGCGTTGCGAGACGACGAGCCGCTGGGCCATGACTTCGGCCGCCAGCATGGTGAGTAGCTCGCCCCCAGCGTCGCGCCAATCGGGGGGCAATCGATCGCGCAGGGCGTCCTGCTCTTTCCCCGCAGTCGGATTGATGTCATCGACTGCGATGCGTTCATCGCCGGCGTCGCCGACGCGGAAGATCGCGACCGGACACCGCTTCGCGCCGTTGAGCGTGGCGACGGCTCGGAGGCCCGCGTGCGCGACGGCGAGGGGGGTTACAGGCATGCGACCTTCCGAAGCACTGCCGCAGCGTCCGACGGGGGGACTGCGCCGAGCACGCCGGCCGCCCAACCGACCGGCCGCGTGCGTGCGGCGCCGATCTCGGTCCGCAGCATGTGACGGGCGTCGTCGATCGCGGTCCCCACGCCACGCGACCCATACGCGTGCGCATCGCTGACGAGCGCGGCCACCTTGGCCGACGACATCGGCGTGCGTTGCTGCGCGTTCCAACGCGTGAGCCAGGCGCGCGCGTCGGCGTCGTCGAGCGCCATGTCGCGCACGAGCCAGCACGCGAACCGGAACCCGGCGTGATTGCGCCCCTCGCCGGCGCCGAGCCCGGTCGGCAGACGGCGCATGTACCCTTCGACCCGACGCGTGACGTCGGTGGGCGTTGTCGGGGGCTGCCACGGCACTACCCGGACGACCGTTGCCGGGTCAGGCGCGCGCTCGGCGGAGGGCAACGTCCCGGCGACGTGGAGCATGGCCGCGGGATCCGACCGGGGCGCCTCGAGCCACGCGCGCGGCGCGTCCTCGGGCGCGCACCATGCGCCGTCGATGAGGAACCGCGACACGTGGTCGCGCGTGTGGTGCCGACCGGGCAGGCGCAGCCACGACCCGTACTTGCCGTGCGGGACGTGGGCCTGCTTCGGGTAGGTCTCGGCCGCGGTCTTCGCCTCGAGCAGCACGGCCTGGGCGAACGCGTACACGAGCGGTGCTGGCGCCGGACGGTCGAAGAGGGCCCAGACGTGTAGCCCGCCCCGCCCGTCGGAGTCTTCGATCAGTCCCGCGAGCCCGAAGAACGCGAGCCAGCGGCAGAGATCCGCGGCAGCCGCCCGGTTCCCGTCGGTAACGTCCGCACGGTCCTCGTGGTTGTCGAAGTCGAACGCCAGCCATCGCGCGCAGCCGTCGGCGCCGATCGCGTGCAGCCCGATCACGTGGCCGACGTCGCGCCCGCGGTAATGTCGCGCGATCGTCTCAGGCGTCAGGCGTTCGACCCCGCGTCGGTCGCGCGCCGGCAGGGTCCAGTGCTTCTGTTGGGTGCCGTCTGGCGCGGTCTCGCGCTTGTGGAGCGGGCGGTATTGCCCCCAGACGTCGTCGCGGTTGACGAGCGTCGCGCGGTCACGCGCGACTAACGCGTCGGCGTGCACGGCCCAATGCGCGGCGGGGGTCATCAGACGCCCTCCCGTGAGAGGCTCGCGAGCGATCGCAGGCAGCGCGCCGCCAGCACCAGCGCGCCCGCTCGCACGCGCACGTCGCCGGTGCGGACCGCGTCGTGCCCACAGTCGTCCAGGTACGTGGCCAACATGATGGCCTCTTCCTCAAGCGTCGGGGCGCGCACGCCCGTCACGGCGCCGAACGTCGACTCGAGTTCGGCGTCAGTCACGGGGGCGCCCCCTCCGCCACACGTCCGAGCCGGCGGCGTCGGGTTCCCTCACGAACAACGGCAGTGCGGTCGACGGCAGGCCGGAGGCGAGCCACGCGGCGAACGGATCGTGCCGGACGGCGGTGCCGTCCGCCGTGACGCCGAGAATTGCGTTCACCTCGCACGGTGTGAGCGCCCGCGGGGCGCGGCGCGCGCTCACGCGCCGCGCCCCATCGACGGCAACGCGTCGCGACGTTGCCACTCGGCCCGGTGCTGCGCATGCGCTGCAGCATCGACCGGTGCGGTGGTGAGTCCGCGCCACGCGCGGGCGTCCAGGACCTGTCCCTCGGTGCGTACGGCAGGCGGCACGATCAGCAGCCCGTGGCCCGTGCCGCGCTCGTCGGCCGTGGCGCCGTGCGGGCGCGTGCGGGCGAGCATCGACCGTGGTGCGTCGCCGTGCGGGTGCCGCCGGCGGAAGGCGGCGCGCCACTCTTCACCGGGCACGCCCGGAAGCGCGTCCCACTGCGCGGCGGGCGGCGGCACATGTGGTGCCGCTTGCTGCGGCCGGGCACGCGGTCTACCCTTCTGGTCACTGGACATGGCTACGCTCCATGTTCGGGGTTGACGACGCGGGGCGCCTACCTGGCCGCGGGCGCCCCGCTGTCGTTAGGCTGCGCGCGGAGCGCGGGAGGCGGCGTGAGCACGGGTCTGTTCGGCGGCCCACGCGCGCAGTGCCGGCAGGTGGTATCGCACGGCCCCCCCGAACTTCACCCAACAGGGTGGGCCGGTTCGGCGAACCCGCCACGTGCGGAGCGTCTCGGCGCTCAACCCTAAGAGGGTGGCGACCTCGTGCTCTGTGCAGTACTCGCGGGCCGGGGGCAGTCCCGCAGGAGCGGTCGACTTCGGCTCGGCGGCCCGTCGCAGTCGCTTCGGCATGGTTGGCGCTGGTGTGTGTTGGCGCGCGCCGGACAGCCCGGTGCGCTGACACACGGTCGCCCTTCCCACCCCCACCGCGCATCATCAGGTACGTGGGGAGATTCGCGGCTGTAAAGAGACCTTAGTGTCTCCGGGGAGCCCTCAGCGGTCGGCCCGGTGTCGGTGCTGCCTCATGTGTCGGCACGGCGTCGCCCCGACCGCTCCATCTCACCGCGTCGTCGCCGTCCAGCGGGCAGCGATCATGCCCCCCGCGCACGACGCGGAGCGTCGGACGCGCCCGCGGACGTCCGCGCGTCGGGCGGTCCGCGCCACGCGCGCACGTCAGCACCGGGCGGGACGGGGCGTCGTCGACCGGGTCGAGCGCGTCGAGAAAGTCGTGGACGAGATCGAGCGTGCGCGCGGCCGCGAGCGCGGCGAGCGGCACTTCGATGCGCGCGAGCAGCCGCGCGCCGGCGCCGATGCAGCGGAACTCCATCACGCCCCCGCCAACGCCCTGGCACTGGTACACGCCGCGGGCGGTCATGCGCGCCTCCCGATGCGCAGCGGGGTCCCGCCACCAATCGGCGGGGGCGGGGGCGGGACCAACTCCGCGAGCCCCGCTTCTTCGAGGCGGAGCGCGGCCGCATAGTCGAGGGGGAGGGTCCGGACGACGGTCACACTCCCGTCGCCCGTATGCGTCGGGTCGCCCGTCGCGTGCATCACGAGCACGTCGCCCCGGCGCAGGCCGCCGGCGATCGGCATGTCGACCATCATCTGCATGGTCCCGATGACCTCGCCGGCCGTGAGCGCGGGCGGAATGGAGGTGAGCCGACGCGCCGGCGTCGGGCAGATGCGACGTCGCGTCGTGGGGACCGCGTCGCCCGCACGCGTCCCGTGGATGAGCCGCAGGGGCGGCCACGCGTGCGCCGCGGGGGCGCGTGGCGTTGTGGACGTCGCCATCAGAACTCCCTCCGGCGCGACCCGGCCCGCAGCGCGGACGCGGAGAGGATGCGGACGTCGCCGGTGCGGAGCAGCGCGGCTTCCTGCCGCTGCGCCGCCTGCCAGCGCCCGACGAGGTACCGCCAGTGCACGGACGCGACGTGCCGCGCCTCGTCGCGCGCGGCTTCGTCGGCCAGGACGGGCGTGTAGTCGTCGGCCTGGGTGAGCGGCGCGCGGACGCGGTCGTGCGCGCCCGGGGCGTGATCGTCGGCGCGCATCAGAACGCCCGCCCGCCAAGCGGCGACGGCGTGCCCTCGTGCCAGAGTGCCCGAGCGGCGTAGACGACGCGCTCGGCCTCGATCGGGTCGAGGCGACGGCCACGGGACCGCGCGCAGCGGCAGAAGAGCACGCGGACGAGCTCCGCGCCCGACGCGTAGCGCTCGCCCCGGACGAGGCGGCGGAAGTAGGTCAGCGCGTGCGCCGGCACGGTGGCCGGGCTGTCGTACGATCTGGCGCGGGGCGCCGTGGTGGACGGAACAGCGGCTGCGACGTACGTTGTCACGAGACGAGCCCTCCCAACGGGTGAGTCCGGGGGGCGTTCGCGGCGAAGTTTCCTAGGCCGAACCGCGGCGCCCCTTGCTTGTGCCCGTATCTTACAAGCATGCTGACAAGCTGTCAAGAGGAAGCTTGTACGAGCTTGCTTTAATATGCGAGCGGGTCTATAATCTTCGCATGCCCTCCACCTTGGCCGTCCGATTCCGGTTGTCCGATCTGTTGCGCGAGCCCGGGCGCGAGATCAGCCAGAGCGAGCTGTCGCGGCGCTCGGGCGTGTCGATGACCACGATCAATGCGATGGCGAACAACAAGACCGCGCAGGTCTCGCTCGCCACACTCGACGCGCTATGCGGCGTCCTCGGCGTCGCACCCGGCGAGCTGCTCGAGCGCGACGCGTGATGGCGCCGCGTGCCCGCGCGCGGGTTCGTTCGATCGCTGCAGCCGCGTTGCTCGCCATCGTCGGCGCGTGCCGCAGCGCCGACTCGGTTGCACCATCCGCGGCGTCGCTGGCCGGGCAGTATGCACTGGTGACGGTCGGGGACTTCCCTGTGCCGTTCCGCTTCAGCACGCTCGCGAGCGGGGCGCTGCTCGCGGATACGCTCGCTCTGCGTTCCGACAGCACGTTCAGCCACACGCACTATTACGGGACATACGATCAGCCAACGCGCCCCGACGTGACACTCGGATCCACCGGGACCTGGTCGGTCCGAGCCGACACGCTGACACTCGCGATTGATACGGGCGGCATCCAGCCGTACCTCGTCTACGCCGTGATCACGCCCCGATACCTGACGTTCAGTACCCTCGGAACGCTCGTCACCGAAGACA
>DASWUT010000806.1:0-1870 GCA_036401455.1 Gemmatirosa sp.
CGGGGGAGAGCGCATCGACGCGCCCGCGCACGCGCAGCCGCACGGCGCCCGCGCCGTCCGCGCCGCCGACGTCCGCCTCGTCGCCCGCGGTCGCCGCGAGCGGCACGTCGCGCTCCGCCTCTGCGGCGCGCAGGTCCGCCGCGACGCCGGCCGACACGGTCGCCCGGCCGCCGGTTCTCCGGCCGCCGGTTCTCCCGCTCCCGGCTTCCCGGCCGCCCGTCGTTCCGCGCCGCGCGCTCACGGCATCAACCGTTCGATGCGCGTCACGAGGATCCCCTCGGCGCCTAACGCCTTCAGCTGGGCGATGGTGCGGTAGATCGTCGCCGCCGCGGCCACGGCGTGCACGGCGACGTGCTCGCCGCCGTCGAGGATGTCGATCACCGTCGGGCCGTTGAGGCCGGGAAGCACGCGCTTGACCTCGTCGAGCGCCGCGCGCGGCACGTTGGCCATCACGTAGCGCTTGTCGCGCGCGCGGAGCACCGAGGCGAGCGCGGTGACCAGTTCTTCCATCGCGTGCTGTTTGGGCGAGGGCGACTCGCCCGCGGCGGCGAGTGCGCCCCGCGACGCGACGAGGTGCGCGCTCGACTCGAGGACGGTGGCGACCTCGCGCAGCCCGTTCATCTTGAGCGTCGACCCGGTGGAGGTCAGGTCGACGATGACGTCCGCGATGCCGAGGTGGGGGGCGACCTCGACCGCGCCGGACATCGGGACGAGGTCGAAGGCGCGGCCGGCCTCGGCGAAGTGGCGGGCGGTCAGGCGCGGAAAGACGGTGGCGACGCGCACGGGGGTGCCGTCGTGCGGACCGAGGTCGGCGACGGCGCGGGCCGCGTGGAGGTCGCGGGCGTCGTCCTTGACGGCGACGACGATGCGGCAGCGGCCGAAGCCGAGGTCGAGGAGGGCGTCGAGGGGGCGGCCGCTCTCGCAGACGAGGTCCCACCCGGTGACGCCCGCGTCGGCCGCGCCATCGGCGACGAACTCGGGGATGTCGGCGGCGCGGACGAAGATCGCCTCGAACTCGCCGCCTAACGACGCGGTGAGCGCGCGATCGCCGCGCACGCGCGCGGGCAGCCCGGCGTCGGCGAACAGTTCGCGCGCGTCGTCGGCGAGGCGGCCTTTGTTGGGGAGGGCGATGCGGAGCATCCGCGCAAGAAAGCGAAACGGGTCGCTCCGAGGCTAGCGGAGCGCTGGCGGCGCCTGCCGCAGCCCGAGCGACCGTCCGCGGAGCGGTCGCCCTTGCGAAAGCCTGGGACGGCGGCAAGACTGCCGCGCCCCACGCTGGTCCCTCCACCTCACTCCGTTCGACTTCCGTCCATGAACAAATCGGAACTGATTCAGCACGTCGCCGACGAGGCCGAGTTGCCGCGCGCGCAGGCGGCACGCATCGTGAACATGCTGTTCGACCCGTCGGTGGGGGTGATCGCGAAGGCGATCAAGAAGGGTGAGACGGTGTCGATCACGGGCTTCGGCAACTTCGAGCAGCGGCAGCGCGGCGCGCGCACGTTCCGGAACCCGCGGACGGGAGACCCCGTTAAGGCGAAGGCGATGAAGGTGCCCGCGTTCCGCGCGGGGGCCACGCTGAAGGCGACGATCAAGGGCGCGAAGAAAGTCGCGAAGTCTTGAAACGCTCAATCGCTTGTGAATAGATTCACAAGCTCGCTGGGGACGCCCGGCGGGTGCGGTCCGCGCATGAGGTGCGGCCGCACGACCGAACGGCATTGGAGAGTCATCGACATGCGTTTTTCGGCAATTCCGCTCGTGGCCAGCGTGCTCCTGCTCGGAGCGTGCGGCGGCGGGGATAAGAAGGCGAGTGCGGACACGGCCGCGGCATCGGGCGACGCGAGCGCGGCGACCGCCGCCCCGGCGGCCGGCG
>DASWUT010000807.1:0-3155 GCA_036401455.1 Gemmatirosa sp.
GACGTACACGCTCGCCGGCGTCCCGCCCTATCCGTCGCTCCACCCGAGTCTGCACCACCGGGTCTCCGAGCTTCCAGTCCCGCCCGCCCCCGCCAACAGCCTCTTCCGAATCCCCGTGCCGCCTAACAACGACGACCAGCAAGGCGAGACGATCCCCGCGAAACGACCACAACGAGCCGGGTACTGCGGAACGGATCGGGCGACGCCTTGTGCTACACCCCCCTCGTCCCCCCCCCATCAATCCGAATCATCGACCCCGTCACGAACCCCCCCCTCTCACTCGCCAGAAACGCCGCCACCGCCCCGAACTCCTCCGGCGTGCCGTACCGTCCAACCGGGATCGCCCTCACGTTCTCCGCGTGCACCTCGTCCGCGCTCCTCCCCGTGCGCTTCGCCACCGCCCCGTCGAGAAACGTCGTGCGGTCCGTCGCGACCCTCCCCGGCAGCAGCATGTTGACCGTCACCCCCTCGCGCGCCACCTCGCCCGCGAGCGTCTTCGACCAGCCGACGAGCGCCGAGCGCAGCGTGTTCGACATCCCGAGCGTCGGATTCGGCTCGAGCACCGTCGTCGACGCGATCGTGAGCACCCGCCCCCATCCGCGCGCGCGCATCCCCGGCAGCACCCGGTCCGTTACCCGGATCACGGAGAGCACCATCGCCTGGAACTGCGCCGTCCACACCGCCGGGTCGACCCCCGCCGCCCCGCTCGGCGGCGGCCCGCCCGTGTTGTTGACGAGCACGTCGATACGACCGCCTAACGCCGACTCCGCGCGGCCGACCGCGTCGAGCAGCGCATCGTGGTCGGCCACGTCCGCGGCGAACGCGTAGGTCGCGACCCCATGTCGCGCCGCGATCTCCCCGGCGGCTCGGTTCAGCGCCTCCCGCCCCCGCGCGACGAGTGCGACCGCGACGCCCTCTGCCGCGAGCGCGTCCGAGCACCCGCGGCCGAGTCCTTTCGAGCCACCGAAGACGAGCGCCGTGCGCCCGCGAATTCCGAGGTCCATCCGTGTACCCCCCGTGCTGAAGAAGTCGGGCCGCGCCGGCGCCCCCGCGGGCGGGCGGCCCGATCTCGTTAGACCGCCACCCGCGCCACCGGTCCTGCGAGTCGCGCGCGTACCCGGAGCGCGAGGATCCCCCCGACCGCGGCGAGCCCCGCGACGAGCCCCCACCACAGCCCGCGCGGCCCCGCCCCGCTGCGCAGTCCGAGCCACGCCCCGAGCGGGATCCCGAACAGCCAGAACCCGACCACGTTCACCGCCGCCGGCACGCGCGTGTCACCGAGCCCGCGGAGCACGCCGAGCGATACGACCTGGAGCCCGTCGAACACCTGGAACACCCCCGCGATCGGGATCAGCGTGGCCGCGAGCGCGAGTACCCCCGCGTCGTCCGTGTACAGCCCGGCCAGCGCCCGTGGCGCGGCGAGCAGCACCCCCGCGCTCGCCGCCATGAACCCGACCCCGACCGCCGTGGCCGCCCCCGCCGCGCGCCGCGCCCCGGGCGCATCCCCCGCGCCCACCGCCCGCGCCACGCGTACCGCCGCTGCGGCCGACACGCCTAACGGAACCATGAAGGTGAGCGAGGCGAGGTTGAGCGTCGCCTGGTGCCCCGCCATCGGCACCGTGCCGAGGCGCCCCATCAGGAGCCCCACCGCACCGAACGCCCCGTACTCGAGCGCCTGCTGGGCCCCGAGCGGAAGCCCGAGCCGCAGCGCCGGTGCGAGCGCGGCGGCGTGCCACGCGCCGGGCCACCACGGGCGCAGCACGGGCCGCAGCTCTCCGCGCGCTGCCACGTAGAGCGCGCCGAGCATGAGCCAGCGCGACACCGTCGACGCCCACGCGCTGCCTACCGCCCCGAGCGCGGGCGCGCCCCCGTGCCCATAGATGAGCAGCCAGTTGAGCGCTGCGTTCACCACGTTGCCGACGACGATCGCGACGACGATCGCCCGCGTGTGGTCGTGCGCCTGCAGCGTCTGCCGCAGCACGACGAACCCGAGGTAGGGCACGACGCCCGCCACCTGGGCCCGTACGAACGCCGCCGCCGTCGGCACCACCTCGGCCGGCTGGCCGAACGCCGCGAGCACCGCGCCCGCCGGCAGCAGCGCGAGCGCGAGCGGGATGCTCAGAAGCAGCGCAAGCACGATCCCGCGTTGCACCGCGCGCGCCGCCCCCGGCCCGTCCCCCGCGCCCACCGCCTGCGCGACGAGCGGGTCGAGCGCAAACAGCACTCCCTGCCCAAACGCGGTGACGTTGTAGAAATACAGACTGCCTAACGCTGCAGCCGCGAGCGCCGCTGGCGAAACGTGGCCGACCATCATCGTGTCGACCACGCCCATCAGCATGAGCCCGACCTGCACCGCCGCCACCGGCCCCGCGAGCCGCAACATCGCCACCACCTCGCGCCTCACGACCGCCTCACGAACCCCGTCGCACCAACGCCGCCCGACAAACGCCGCCGTACCACGCTCGCCCCGCTCACCCGAGCGCCCGGTAGTACCGGCACCGCTCCCCCGTGATTCCCGCCCCCTGGTACGCGACCGGCACCGGGACGATCTCGAGGAATTGAAATCCCGCGTTCTCGAGCGTGCGGCGCGAGGCGACGTTCTCCGGCCCGCAGGTGATCCACAGCTCGGGAAACCCGTGCCGCTGGGCCAGCGGCAGCAGCAGCCGTACCGCGCGGCTCGCGTACCCGTGCCCGCGGTGCATCACGTCCACCCCGTACCCGATCTGTCCGTAGTAGAGCAGGAACCGCTCGGCGTCCGTCAGCCGCAGCGAGATCTGCCCGACACGCAGATCGTCGCGCTGCCGGTGGATCGCGAACGCGTACGACGGCACGATGCCGTACGACGGATTGGCTCGATGCAGTTCGGCGACGCGCAGGGCGATCGCCTCGTCCTCGATCGGTCCGGGGTCGAGAAACGGCGCGGTGAACGCCTCGGGCGGCGGGTAGCCGACGGGGGTCGGGCGGCGGCGCATGCGGGCAGCGTAGTCGCTACCGTGCCCGGATGCCACCGCGCCCGCCTGCCGCTCGCGTCCGCACTCCCAGCGCCATCCGCCGCGCCGCTGGCCCCCGGTCCTACTGGGCGATCAGCCGTGCGCCGCGCTACTCGCTCCTCCTCGCGCTCCCGCTGCTCGTCGCGTACGAGGGCCTTGCCGCGG
>DASWUT010000808.1:0-2723 GCA_036401455.1 Gemmatirosa sp.
CATGTTCCTGGAGAGCGGCAACTTCGTGCGCATCCAGAACCTGATCGTCGGCTACACGCTGCCGACGGACGTCGCGCAGCGGCTCCGCCTGAACGCGAACTCGCGGCCGCGTATTTACTTCAACGTGCAGAACCTCGCCACGTTCACGAAGTACTCCGGCTTCGACCCCGAGGTCGTGGGTTTCGGCGACCCGCTCGCGCGCGGCGTGGACGACGGGCTGATCTATCCGAACCCGCGCACGGTCACGTTCGGCTTCGACCTCCGCTTCTGACCAGCCCTCTGGGCCTTCCGCCTACCCGATTCTCATGCTACCCCGACTCATCCCGCCGGCCCTGCGTCGCCGCGTCGGCCGCGCCGCGGCCCTCGGCGCCGCGGCCGCGAGCCTAGCCGCCGCCGGCTGCAAGAACGACGTCAACATCACGAACCCGAACACGATCACCACGCAGACGTTCTGGAGGACGGCGAACGATGCGGAGCAGGGGCTGACCGCCGCGTACAACACGCTCGGCTACCTCGGCATGTTCCTCCGCTGGAACACGTTCGCCACCGACATCCGCTCGGACGAGGGCACGAGCTTCAGCCCGTGGGGTGACCTGCAGAACTTCTGCAAGTTCACCTTCAGTACGTACGACTTCGATGCGAATCGCGACATTTTCAACGATTCGTACACGATGATCTCGCGCGCCAACCAGGTGATCGTGCACGTGCCGTCGATCAACATGGACACGGCGCAGCGGTCGCGGGTTGTCGGCGAGGCCAAGTTCCTGCGTGGCCTGACGTACTTCCACCTGATGACGCTCTTCGGCCCCAACGCGCCGCTCATCACCGACACGGTCTCGTACACGACGCGTGGCGCGAGCTCGGACAGCGCGACGATGTTCGCGCAGATCGAGAAGGACCTCACCGACGCGGCGGCGGTGCTGCCAAAGCAGACGATGCAGCAGTCGGGCGGGCACGCCACCGGCGGCGCGGCGCAGGGCATGCTCGGCAAGGTGCTGCTGCAGGAGCGCAAGTGGTCGCTGGCGGCCGCCGCGCTGTTGCCGGTGATCAACCAGCAGTACGGCCCCTACTCGCTCGAGGTCGGGCCCGCGGGCTACATGCGGCAGTTCCAGCAGCCGGCCAACCTCAACAGCCCCGAGTCGCTGTTCGAGTACCAGGCGGGCAACCCGAACCTCGCGGCGACCCAGGGCATCAACGGCCTGAACATCGCCCGCTTCATGGGCCCCTGCGGCCCGAGCTACTGCGACGGTCTGCCGACCAAGTGGTTCTTCCAGCAGTTCTTCATCGACTCGACGACGGACGGCAAGGTCGATCCGCGTATCGACGCGACGCTCTGGTACTACAAGGGCGACACGACGAAGGTCTACTCGGTACTCTGGTCGACCCGCGGCTACGACACGACGGCGGTCTACTGGAAGAAGTACGGCGAGTGGTACACCGGCGCGACCGACCAGGTGTTCGACGCGCAGATCAACTTCAAGATCCTGCGCTACGCCGACGTGCTGCTGATGTACGCCGAGGCACTGAACGAGCAGGGGAATACAGACGGCGCGGTGCCGTACATCAACCAGGTCCGTACGCGCGTCAACCTCCGGCCGCTGCCCACGGGCATGTCGCAGACGGCGATGCGCGCCGCGATCCTCAAGGAGCGCCTGCTCGAGTTCGGGCTCGAAGGGCAGCGCTGGCTGGACCTCGGCCGCCAGAACCTGTTTGCGGACCTGCCGACGCTCATCTCGCACGACGCCGACTTCGGCTCGGGGCGCTTCGTCTATCCGAAGTCGATCCTCAATCCGATTCCGCAAACCGAGATCAACCTGAACCCGAACGTGCACCAGAACCCGGGCTGGTAACCGGACGAGCACTGCTCGCACGGCTGCTGTCCTAACGGCGGGCCTCCGGGCGCCGGACGACTTTCTCGTCGCCGGCGCTTGGGGGCCCGCGCCGCTTTCCTCATGACATTTCTCTCGTTTCGCCCTGGCGCCGTCGTCGGCGTCACCCTGTTCGCCGCCGGCGCATGCACCCCGCCGAGCGCCGCGCGTACCGCGACCGCCCCTGCGGTCGGCGCCGCGGCCGCCTGCACGTTCACCAACCCCGTCCTGCGCGGCGCCGACCCCTCGGTGGTGCGCGAGGGCGGGTTCTACTACCTCGTGCAGTCGGAGCAGGAGCGCATCGTCGTCTACCGCGCCGCGCGCCTCGAGGACCTCGGCCGCGCACAGCCGGTGACCGTGTTCACCCCGCCCGACACCGGGTGGAACCACACCAACATCTGGGCTCCCGAGCTGCTCCACGTCGACGGCCGCTGGTACATCTACTACGCGGCCGCGCACCGCGCGGGGCAGCCGTTCACGGACCAGCGAAGCGGCGTGCTGCGCGCGCGCACCGACGACCCGTTAGGCGCGTGGGAGGACATGGGCCGCCTGCACACGGGCGACCGCATCGGCGACGGCACGGGCGGCGAGGACGTGTGGGCGATCGACCTCACCGTGGGGCGCGTGAACGGGCGGCTGTACGCGGTGTGGTCGGGGTGGGAGCGCCCGGCGGCCACCGACAAGACGCCGCAGCTGCTCTACATCGCACCGATGGCCAACCCGTGGACGATCGGCGGCCCGCGCCGCGTGCTGAGCGCGCCGGTGGCGGCGTGGGAGAAGGGCCCCGAGCTCGACCTGCAGGAGGGGCCGGAGTTCCTGGAGCACGGCGGGGACACGTTCGTCGTCTACTCGACG
>DASWUT010000809.1:0-6752 GCA_036401455.1 Gemmatirosa sp.
TCGGACGCGGTGCTCGACGCGATCCTGCACCTCGACCCGAGCGGGCGCGTCGCCTGCGAGACGCGCGTCACGACCGGGCTCGCGGTGATCGCCGGCGAAATCACGACGCACGCGTGGGTCGACCTGCCCAAGCTCGTGCGCGACACGATCCAGCGCATCGGATACGACGACGCGACGTATGGCTTCGACAGCAAGACGTGCGCGGTGATGAGCACGATCGACAAGCAGAGCGCGGACATCGCCCAGGGCGTCGACACCGGCGGCGCCGGCGACCAGGGGATGATGTTCGGCTACGCGACGGACGAGACCGAGGAGCTGATGCCGCTCCCGATCCTGCTCTCGCACCGCCTCACGCAGCGTCTGTCGACGTTGCGGAAGGACGGCACGCTGCCGTGGTTGCGCCCCGACGGGAAGGCGCAGGTCAGCGTGGCGTACGAAGGTGATCGGCCGGTGTCGGTCGAGACGGTCGTCGTCTCGACGCAGCACGCCGAGTCGATCTCGGCCGACGACCTGCGCGAGGCGATCATCGAACACGTCATCAAGCCGGTGATCCCCGAGGCGATGCGAAGCGCCAACATCACGTACCACATCAACCCGACCGGCCGGTTCGTCGTTGGCGGGCCGATGGGCGACGCTGGCCTGACGGGGCGCAAGATCATCGTCGACACGTACGGCGGGATGGGGCGTCACGGCGGCGGCGCGTTCAGCGGCAAGGATCCGTCGAAGGTCGATCGCTCTGCGGCGTACGCCGCGCGGTGGGTGGCGAAGAACGTCGTCGCCGCCGGCCTCGCGCGCCGGTGCGAGGTGCAGATCGCCTACGCGATCGGCGTGCGCGAGCCGGTGTCGATCATGGTGAGCACGTTCGGCACGGGGACGGTTTCGGACGACGCGATCGTGCGTGCCGTGCGCGAAGTGTTCGACCTCACGCCGAAGGGGATCACCGAGGCGCTCTCGCTGCGCACGCCGATCTACTCACCGACGGCCGCGTACGGCCACTTCGGCCGCGCGCCGCAGCCGGTGACGCACACGGCGACTCGCGACGGAAAGGAGCTGGTCCAGACCAATCCGGGGTTCACCTGGGAAAGCACGGACCGTGCGGAGCAGCTCGCGGAGTTCGCGCGCCGGAGCTGAGATCGGTGACGGACGCCCGCTCGAGCGGGCGTCCGTCGCGCGGCGGCGCGGCGCCCCGTTGACACCGCGCCGGCCGTCCGCGAAGCTGCGGGGTACCTCGCGTGGTGCGGCGAGACGGTTCGCCGCGCCGGACGGGAACGCCGAGCGTTCCCGTCGCGCGGGGCCCGTCCGCAGCGCCGGAGCTACCACCGATGGTCGAAGTCGCAATCTCCCGCCTCGGGCTCGACAGCTCGACGAACAGCTACGTCGTCATCCTGCAGGAGAAGCAGGGGCGGCGCGTCCTGCCCATCTGGATCGGGCATCCCGAAGCCGAGTCGATCGCGATGCACCTGAACGGGGCGAAGCGCGAGCGGCCGCTCACGCACGACCTCTGCAAGTCGCTCGTCGTCGGGCTCGGCGGCACGCTGCAACGCGTCCAGATCACGAAGGTGCAGCAGCGCACGTACTTCGCCGAGCTGCACCTGCAGGGGCCCAACGGTGCCGTGCGCGTCGACGCGCGCCCGTCCGACTCGATCGCGATCGCGGTCCGGCTCGGCGCGCCGATCTACGCGCCAGAATCGCTGCTCACGACGCTCGCGGAGCGCGAGGAGGACGACGACTCGCAGGGCTACTCGTCGCCGCCGGCGGTACCGCGCGCCGCGCGCGAGCCGGAGGCGCTCAGCGCCGAGCAGCTCAAGGCGCACCTCGAAAACATGCGGCCCGAGGACTTTGGCAAGTTCGGGTTGTGAGCGCGTGACGGGTTCGATCGTCGTGCGACGCGCGGTCGGCGAGATGCAGGTTCGGATGACGGCCACAGCGCTGATGTTCGCTGCGGCACTGCCGGCCATCGTTCGCGCGCAGAGTGCAGCCGATTCGGCATCGGTCGATCGTGCGGCGGTATTGCCCGACGGCACGCGAAAGGTGCGCGGTCGTGTGGTCACGCCGCGCGACAGCGCGATGCACGGCGTGGCCGGTGCCTGGGTGACGCTGCATCGCGTCGCCGCCGACGCGGCCGGTCCTCTCGACTCGACGCGCACCGGCGCCGACGGCGGCTTCGCGTTCACGTACCGGCCGACCGGCGCGGCCAACGCGATCTACTTTGTCTCGGTGCAGTACGGTGGGATCGCGTACTTCTCGGCGCCGTTGCGCGATGCGGTCGTGACGGGCGAGAAGGCCGAGGTCACGGTGTTCGACACGACGTCGGCGCGCGTGCCGGTCACCGTGCGCGGTCGGCACGTGGCCGTCGGGCGCGCGGCACCCGACGGGTCGCGCGACGTGCTCGACGTCTACGAGCTGTCGAACGACGGGACGCGCACGGCGTTGCCGTCGACGGCGGCCGCGTCGGGCGTCTGGTCTGCGCCGCTGCCCGCGGGCGCTACGGCGTTCGCGGTGCGCCCGAGCGCCGACCTGCCGGCCGACGGCATGAGCGCGACGGGCGGGCGCGCGGTGTTGCGGACGCCGCTCGCGCCCGGGCTCAAGCAGGTGGCGTTCTCGTACCGGCTGCCGGCGGCGCGTTTCCCGATGACGGTCCCGGTCGACGCGGCGACGTCGGTGCTCGAGGTGCTCGTCGAGGATCCGCGCGGACTGGCGTCGGGCGGCACGCTCACGCAGGCGGCTCCCGCGGTGGTCGAGGGGCACACGTTCCACCGCTACCTCGCGCAGGACGTGCCAGCGGGCGCGCCGGTCGTCGTCGACATCCCGGCGGCGCCGGTCGAGGCGTGGCCGCGCTGGGCGGTGCCGGCGCTGTTCGTCGGCGTCGGTGGGGCGATGACCGTCGGGTTGCTCGTCGCCTACCAGCGCCGCGAGACGAACCGAAGGTTCGCGACGGCGCGGCCGATCGCGGCGGCGCCGCCGACCACCGACGTGCTGCTCGCTGAACTTGCCGCGCTCGACGACGCGCATGCCGCGCGAGCAGCGGCGGGTCGTCGAGACTCGGCCGACGAGGCCGCGATGTATTCCCGCGCGCGCGCGCAGCTCAAGCGCCAGCTCGCCAACCAGTTCGCGACGACGTCGGGCGGCACGTGAGCGTCGGCGCGCGCCGCGCGGCGCGACCGGGACCGTAGCTTTCGCCGATGGCCCTCGTCGCGACCGACGCCGTCGTGCTGCACGCGCAGCTCTACTCGGAGAGTTCGCGGATCCTTCGGCTGGCGACGCGCGCGCACGGCGTCGTCTCGGTGATGGCGAAGGGCGCGCGCAAGACGCAGCGCCGCTTCGGCTCGGCCGTCGACCTGTTCGCCGAGGGCGAGGCGTCGTACTACGCCAAGTCCGGGCGCGATCTGCAGACGCTGGCCGCGTTCGAGGTGTCGCGTGCGCGCGTCGCGCTGGGCCACGATCTCGACCGGTTCACGACGGCGGCGGTCGTGGCCGAACTCGTGCTGCGGTTCGGGCGCGACGAGCCGGAGCCGGCGTGGTACGCGGCACTGGTCGCCGCGCTCGACGCGATCGAGACCGTGCCGGCCGAAGTGGCGCGCGAGGCGGGGCTCGCGGGCGCCTGGGCCGTGATCGGCGCGATGGGCTTCACCCCGTCGCTCGACGCGTGCGCGCGGTGCGGGCGGGAGCTCGACGCGGACGCCCCGGTGCGCTTCAGTCAGCCGTTAGGCGGCGCGCTCTGCGACGCGTGCGCGCAGCTCGGCGGTGCGACGCGCACGCTGCCCGCCGACGCGCGCGCCACGCTGCGTGTGTGGCTCGGCGTGGATCCGCACGCTCCCGCGTTGCAGCTGACGGCGGGCGAGATCGTGCCGATGGAGGTCGGGACCGTGCGGGCGCACCAGCGGCTGATGCGTGAGTTCCTGCGTGAGCACCTGACGGACGGGCGGCCGCTGCGCGCGTTCGAGACGTGGGAGGGCGCAGCGTTAGGCGCCGGCAGTCACGGCAGCCGTTCGTAACGCTCCTCGACCTGCTGCAATCCGAGCTGGTATCGCCGGACAAGGTCCGAGCCCGTCAGCGCGAGCGCGTTCTCCACGTCCGAGTTGTAGATCGTGTACGCGGAGCCGTAGCGCAACCGGAGCGTGTCGCTCGTCGTCTCGAACGCGCCGGCCCCAGACCGCGCGTACGCCTCGACGGCGGGCGCGGCGCTGCCGGCGGCGCCGCTGCTGTCCACGCCGGCCCGCACCTGCCGGTAAAAAAGACGGTCGACGAACGTCAGCGTGTCGTACGTGACCCGGAAGCGGTCGTGCCGCCCGGACTCGTCGGACGCATACACGAGAAACCCGCTGGTCGGGTCGGCGGCGGCCCCGTTCACGGCCCGAAGCACCCATCGGGTCGCGGCCAGCGGCGTGACGGGAGGCGCGATCCGCACGAAGCGGAACGACGCCGGGCCGCCGTCGTCGGTGTGGCCGGGCAGAGCGTAGCTGGCGAGCGCGAGCGTGTCGCCGGTGACGACGCCGAGCCACCTGCGCTGCCCCCCGTCACTCGGCGTAATCTGGACGGTGTCGCCGCGCTGGTCCCAGCGCCCGAAATCCGACAGGAGGAGCTCTCCCCCGTTCCCCAACGCGTACGTGCCGTCGACGTGGAGAACGAGGTCCGCCACGACGCCCAGCCGGTAGTACCGGTCGGCGGTGCCGGTCGACGCACCGTTGGCGTGCGGCGAGGTGGCCTCGGTGCAGCCTCCAAACGCCGCCACGGCAGCCGCAAGAACGACGATGCGCTCGCCTTGCCGGCGGAGCGTCTGACGTGCCTGGCGCATACGACGTCGACGGGTGCGATACGGTTGGAGGGCCCGCGTCCAACGCGACGGTGCGGCGCGATCGCTCACGCTACCGCGGTCGCGCCAACCCGGCAAGGCGGGCTGCCCGCGCGGCAGCCGACGCGCGCCGCACCCCGCCACACCGTCTGACGTGACCGGCATCGCGGTTGCCCTACGAGGGGCCGTCGCGCCCGTGGGCCGAGCCGCGCGGCCGGGCGTCGTCACGCCCGCCAGCGCGCCCTCGCGAGGCGCTTTCCTACACCATCAACGCCCGACGCAGATGATCAATCCTGATCGGCTGACCATAAATTCCGCCAACGCGGTCAACGAGGCCGTCTCGGTCGCCCGGCGCGCAGGCAACCCGCTCGTCTACGACCTGCACCTGCTGCTCGCCCTGCTCGCGCAGGACGAGGGCATCGTCACGCCCATCCTCCAGAAGCTCGGCGTCGACACGACCGACTTCCGTCAGAAGGCGGAGCGCGAGGCCGGCCGGTACGCGAAGCAGAGCGACGCGCAGCCGACCGTCAGCCGTGAGCTGAGCCAGGTCACGGACCGCGCGGACGAGGAAGCGCGCAAGCTCGGCGACGAGTACGTCTCGACCGAGCACTTGCTCGTCGCGCTCTCCGACGTGAAGGGCACCGAGAGCTTCGCGCTGCTGCGCGGCGCCGGGGCCACCCGCGACCGCGTGCTCGAGGCGCTCAGGGCCGTGCGCGGCACGCACAAGGTCACGGACCAGAACCCCGAAGAGAAGTATCAGTCACTGCAGCGTTTCTCGACCGACATGACGGAGCGTGCGCGCCGCGGCAAGCTCGATCCCGTCATCGGCCGCGACGAGGAGATCCGCCGCGTCGTGCAGGTGCTCTCGCGTCGGACCAAGAACAACCCCGTCCTCATCGGCGAGCCTGGCGTCGGCAAGACGGCGATCGTCGAGGGGCTCGCGCAGCGGATCGTGAACGGCGACGTGCCCGAGTCGCTGCGCGACAAGACGCTCATCTCGCTCGACATCGGCGCGATGCTCGCCGGGGCCAAGTATCGCGGCGAGTTCGAGGAGCGGCTCAAGGCGGTGCTCAAGGAGATCACCGACGCCGAGGGGCGCTTCATCGTCTTCATCGACGAGCTGCACACGATCGTCGGGGCGGGGAAGACCGAGGGGTCGCCGGACGCGGGCAACATGCTGAAGCCCGCACTCGCGCGCGGCGAGCTGCGCGTCGTCGGCGCGACCACGCTCGACGAGTACCGCAAGTACATCGAAAAGGATGCCGCGCTCGAGCGGCGCTTCCAGCCCGTCTACGTCGGCGAGCCGACGGTCGAGAACACGATCGCCATTCTCCGCGGGCTGAAGGAGCGCTACGAGGCGCACCACGGGATCCGCATCACCGACGGCGCGGTCGTCGCCGCCGCGACGCTGTCGCAGCGCTACATCGGCGACCGGTTCCTCCCTGACAAGGCGATCGACCTGCTCGACGAGGCGTCGTCGCGGCTGCGGATCGAGATCGATTCGATGCCGCAGGAGATCGACGCGGTCGAGCGGCGGATCGTGCAGCTGCAGATCGAGCAGGCCGCGCTGAAGAAGGAAACCGACGCCTCGTCCAGGGAGCGCCTGCACGCGTTGGAGCGCGAGCTGGCCGAGCTGCGCGAGCGGTCGTCGGCGATGAAGGCCCAGTGGCAGCAGGAGAAGCAGACGTTAGGCGCCGTCGGCACGATCAAGCAGGACATCGACACGGCGCGCATCGCGGCGGAGCAGGCCACGCGCGCGGGTGACCTCGCGAAGGCCGCCGAGATCACCTACGGCCGCATCCCGGAACTCGAGCGCAAGATGAAGGACGCCGAGCAGAAGCTCGCGTCCAACAACGGGCGCCCGCAGTTCCTCAAGGAGGAGGTCACGGCCGACGACATCGCCGAGGTCGTCGCGAAGTGGACGGGGATCCCGGTCACGCGCATGCTCGAAGGCGAGCGC
>DASWUT010000810.1:0-5517 GCA_036401455.1 Gemmatirosa sp.
GCCATCTCGCACGTCCCGCTGCGCCCCACGACGTACACGCTCCCCAACGTCCCGCCCCACCCGTCGCCCCACCCGAGTCTGCACCACCGGGTCTTCGACCCATCAGTCCCGCCCTCCCCCGCCAACCAGCCGCTTCCGACCACCGCATGGACGCGCAGACCGAAGCCGCTGCGCGCGGCTCGCGCGAGCCGCAATACCTTCTGCCCATGCCTGCGCCGACCGCCGTTCCATACGCCGACGCTGCCGCGCTCGCCCGCGCGCTCGTTCGGATCGACTCGCGGAACCCCGACCTCGTCCCTGGTGCGCCGGGCGAGGGGCCGTGCGCCGAGCTGCTCGCCGGTGTGTTGCGCGGCTGGGGCTTTGCGGTCGACCTCTACGATGCGGTGCCCGGGCGGCCGAACGTGGTCGCGCGAATGGGGCGCGCGGAGCCCGGTGCGCCCGTGCTGATGCTCAACGGACACCTCGACGTCGTCGGGACCGACGGCATGGTGCACGCGCCGTTCGACGGTGAGGAGCGCGACGGGCGGCTGTACGGGCGCGGCGCGGCCGACATGAAAGGTGGCGTGGCGGCGATGTGCGCCGCGGCGGCGCGCGCGGACGCGGCCGGCGGGCTCCGGGGGGAGGTCGTGATCGCGGCAGTGGCCGACGAGGAGTTCGAGAGCGCGGGGACGCTCGCCCTCGTCGAGCGGCTGAAGTCGGGCGCGCTGCGGGCGGACGCGTGCGTGATCACCGAGCCCACGCGCCTCGCCGTGATGCCCGCCCACCGCGGGTTCGCCTGGTATACCGTGACCGTGCACGGGCGCGCGGCGCACGGCAGCCGCTACGACATCGGCGTCGACGCGATCCGGCACGCGGGACTGCTGCTGGCCGAGCTGGACGCGCTGGACGCGGTCGAGCTGCCGGCGCGCGCGCCGCACCAGCTGCTGGGGCGCGGGTCGCTGCACGCATCGCTGGTCGAGGGCGGGGCCGGGCTGACGACCTACCCCGAGCGCTGCGTGCTTCGCCTCGAGCGGCGCACGATCCCGTCGGAGAGCGCCGAGTCCGCGCTCGGCGAGATGGAAGCGGCGGCGGCGCGGGTGGCGGCGCGGCTACGGGCGGCGGGGCGCGAGGCGTTTCGCGCCGCCGTCGCGCTCGACTTCGCGCAGCCGCCGAGCGACGTCGCGGCGGACGCGCCGGTGGTGCGCGCGTTAGGCGAGGCGCTCGCCGCGGCGGGCGAGCTGGCGCGGGTCGAGGGGATGCCGGCGTGGACCGACGCCGCGCTCCTCAACGCGTCCGGCGTGCCGACGGTGTGCTTCGGGCCGGGCGACATCGCGCTCGCGCACAGCGCGGAGGAATGGGTCGCGCTCGACGAGGTCGCGCGCGCCGCGGGGGTGCTCGAGCGCGTCGTGCGCAACTGGTGTGGCTGAGCGGGGCGGGTGAGTATCGTTCCGGCATGGCCACGTTCTCCCCCGCGCAGTACGACGCGCTCGAGCGCGCGATCGCCGACCGCCGCCGCATCGAGGTCCGCCGCAACGGCGCGCACGACCTCGTCGTCCTGCCGCGAGCGCTCCGCCTCGTCGGCGGGCGCGAGCGCATCGACGCGGTGCACCCGACGACGGGCGACCGCCTGGACCTGTGGATCGACGAGCTGACCGGGTTCGAGGTCGTACGGTGAGCGCGGCGTCGCGTGCGACCACGACGCGCGGAGCGAGCCACCCGCTCGTCGCGGTCTATGCCGACGAGTCGTGCCTCGGCAACGGCCAGGCGGGGGACACGCCGGGCGGCGCGGGAGGGCTCGTCGAGTGGCGCCACCCGCGGACCGGCGAGGTGCTGCGCTGGGACTGGTGGATCAGCGAGCGCGACACGACGAACAACCGGATGGCGCTCCGCTCGGTGATCGAGACGTTTGCCGGGCTGTCGGCCCGGGAGCGCACCTTCTCGGTGGTGTTCACGACCGACTCCAAGTACATCGTCGACGGGATGACGTCGTGGGTGCCCGGGTGGATGGCGCGCGGCTGGACGCGCAAGACGGGCCCGATCGAGAACCTCGAGCTGTGGAAGGCGGCGGTCGCGGCCGCCGCGGCGCACGAGCGCATGTGGCGCTGGGTGCGCGGGCACAACGGGCATCCGCAGAACGAGTACGCCAACCACCTCGCGACGCGTGCGGCCGCGGACCAGACGCAGTCGGGCGGGCTCGTCCCGTCGGGGTTCGAGGCGTGGGTGACGGGGGAACGGGCGAAAGGGAAGCTCAAGGGCACGCTCGACCCATTTCCGACGGGCGAGGCGTTCGTGCCGGCGCCGGCGTTTCCGCGCGGCGCGGGCAGCGCGGTTGCCGGGGTTGCGACGACCGCGTCTCCCGGGTGATCGCCCACCGACCCTTCAGCTTCCGCCCATGTCGCGTCCCCTGCTCCTCCTTGCCCTCGGCGCCGCGGCCGGCTACGCCGCCGGCTTTCACGACGCGCAGCAGCACGACGAGACCGTCGTGCGGCGGGTGATCGGGCACCTGGTCGCTCACGCAGGGGGCGGCGCGCGGGGCAAGTACGACTCCGACCTCGACGGACGCGCGGCGCCGAGCGAGAGCGCGGATACGGCCGCGACGGGTCGCTGACCAGCGCCACCTCGGCACCGGTGCCGTTTCCAGTTCGTCCGCCCACGCCCGTTCTCGGGGGCCGGTGCCGCGCGTGCACGCGGCCGCTGCCTGCGGACCGCGCGGTCACGTTCTGCCCCTACTGCGGCGAGAACCTCACCGTGCACCGCTGTCCCGCATGCAGCACGGAGCTGGAGATTGGCTGGCGGTTCTGCATCACCTGCGGCCGCCCCGCGGACGAGGGGTAGTTCCGGCGCGGGTACCGCGAATGGATCGGATGACGGGCCAGCGGCGTACTGACCCAGACGGCGGTCGTCCGATTCGCCGCCCCGCCCGCGTCCGACGCCACCGATGCCACGCCCGCCCGTCCACCTCGTCCGACCTGCCGTCCTGCGTGAGGCCGGGCTGCCCTTGCCGAACGGTGCCGCCGGCGCCGCGGTGGAGGCGGCGTTCCCGCTGCTGGCGGCGATGCTCGACGTGGTGGCGCGTCAGGTAGACGTCGTGCTCGGGGGGATCTGACCAGTGGCGCTCGACCGGACGGCGATGGAACGCGTGCTGGCGCGTGCGGCCGAACTGCAGACGGCTGCGGGGCGCGCGACGGACGACGCGGGGCTCAGCGACGCGGAGCTGCTGGACGCGGCGCGCGAGGCGGGGTTGTCGACGGAGCACGTGCGGGCGGCGCTCGCCGAGGAGCGGTTGCGGGTGGCGGCGCGCGGGGTGGTGCCGGCCGGACGCGACGCGGGCGAGGGCGATCTGGCGACGCGACTCGCCGGGCCCGCGCATGCCGCGGCGTCGCGTGTCGTGGCGGGGACGCCGGCAGCAGCGATCGACGCGTTAGGCCGCTGGGTGGAGCGCGAGGAATGCATGCGGCTGGCGCGGCGGACGGCCGACGGAAGCGCGGTCTACGCGGCGTGGGACGCGCGAACGGACTTCGTCGGGAATCTGACGCGCGGGCTGCAGCTGGGCGGAGGAACGCCGGGGCTGCGACGCGCGCGGGGGATGCGGGCGGTCGCGCTGCCCGCGGACGCCGGGCGGACGCTGCTGCGGCTGGAGCTGGACCTGGGCGGCGCGCGGCGGCAGCGGCTGACGGCGGGCGGAGTGGCGGCCGGCGGCGGGGTGCTCGCGGGGAGCGGCGTGGTGGGAGCGGGGGTCGTCGCGCACGCGCTGCTCGCGGTGGTGGCGCCGGTAGCGGCGGTGCCGGTGCTCGTGGGCGGGGTCGCGGCGTGGGCGATCGCGCGGGGGCACCGCGACGCGGTGGCGCGGGGTGGGGCGGCGCTGGAGGCGCTGCTCGATCGGGTCGAGGGGGGGCTGGCGGGGACGGGCGCGTCGGTAGGGCCGGGGGAGCGCGCGGCGGGATTGCTGGATGTGATCGATGGGGTGCGCCGGGCGTTGCGGTAGGGGGCGAGGTTGGAACAGCGGTGATCGTCCGACCGAGTGGGCCGCCTCACCAATCGCGACGCGTCTCGCGACGTGTCTCCCGCCCCACGAAACCCGTCGGACCCGCCCGCGCCCTACCGCCCCTCGCCCAATGCCAGCGTGAACGGCCGGCGCCGGACGCGCTCGACGAGGCGGCGGACGAGGCCGTTGCTGCCGGCGACGAGCATGCCGGTGACGAGCAGCGCCTTCACCTCGCGGCGTGAGATCTTGACGCCGCCGCCGGGCAGGAGCATCGCGGACGTGCGCGCGAGGTCGCGGAGCGTGGCATATGCGTAGAGCAGCGGCAGCGCACAGAAGAGCCGGATCGGCACGGCGCGCCGCGGAATGAGCAGCAGGTAGCGCCGCGCCTCGTCAAGGTCGGCCCAGGCGAGGTCGATCAGCCGCGCCACCGCGGCGCGCGTCTCGGGGATGCACTCGGCGGCGAGCACGGCGGCGTGCGTGCTGCCGTGGGCACGGAGCAGTTGCTCGGGGACGTAGATCGAGTTCTCGACGCGGGCGTCGTGGCCGACGTCCTTGAGAATGTTCACCGTCTGCAGCGCCTCGCCGAACGCGCGGCACCGCTCGCGCAGCCGCTCGTACGTGGCCTGCCCCACGGCGGGCGAGTGCTCGTGCCAGAGATCCGTGAGCAGGTAGCCCACGGTGCCGGCCACGTAGTAGCAGTACTCGCGGAACTCCTCGACCGTCTGGATGCGAATACCGTCGGGGTAGAGCTCGACGAACTTGCGCATGCCGGTGACCATCTCGGTGACCCAGTGCCGCACGACGCGCCGCGTGCCCGCGGGGAGCGTGAGGAAGTGGGCGAAGACGAGGTCCGCATGGCGCACGAGTGCGAGGTGCGCCGCGTCGCCGGTGACGGCGGTCGCCATCGCCGGGAAGCGGTCGGCCGCCTCCTGCCCGTCGAAGCAGTCGAGCAGCGCGGCGAAGAGCGGCGCCTTGGCGGCCGGCGTCATCCCAGGCGCGTCCTCGACGGTGTCGGCGAGACGGCAGATGAGGTAGGCCGTGAGCACGGCCTTCCCAAGGTCGCCCGGAAGCGCGCGGATGCCGATCGCGAAGGTGCGCGAGACTGCGGGGAGCACCACATCGCAGAAGCGGCGCGCGTCGCGGTGAACGACGGCGTCGGCGAGGGCGCGTTCGGGGAGAGTCGGCATGGGCGGGGACGACGAGGCGACAGCCGGGCAACCGCGAAGTCTACCCCGCTGAGCGCGCGGCGGTCACTCGGCGGCACGCACTGCAGCAGTGAGCGGCCCGCACACCGGCGAACGCTCTTTCCAAACAGCAGGCGCGGCGTACATTCGCGCGCGGAGCACCCCTGCTCCCCTCCCTGCCGGCCTCGCTGCCGACGTCATGCAAGCCCTTCCCTCGACGCGTGCCCGACCGCCGCAGGACGCGCTCCCCAGCCGCTACGTCGTCGAGCGCGAGTTGGGGCGTGGCGGGATGGCGGTGGTCTATCTGGCGCGCGACCGGCAGCACGACGCGCCGGTCGCGGTCAAGGTGCTGCGCCCAGAGATCGCCTC
>DASWUT010000811.1:0-2078 GCA_036401455.1 Gemmatirosa sp.
CGCGGCTCAACGTCCCCGGGCTCGCGCGGAGTCACGGGTGGTGGAACCGGATCATCGCCGGCGATTTCACCGGCAGCGGCCACACCGAGTTCATCGTCGGCAACCTCGGGCTCAACGGCCACCTGCACGCGAGCGTGGGCGAGCCGGTCCAGATGTACGTCAACGATTTCGATCACAACGGCATCGTCGAACAGATCGTGACCGAGTACAACGGCGGCACGAGCTACCCCGTCACCTTGCGCGACGATCTGATCCGCGCGCTGCCGTACCTCAAGGCGCACTACCCCGGATACCGGCAGTACGCGGGGCAGCGCATCACCGACGTGTTCACCGCTGCGGAGCTGGACGGTGCCGTGGTCGACACGGTCGAGACGTTCGCGACGTCGCTGGTGCGCAACGACGGGCACGGCCGGTTGACGCTGGTCGCGCTGCCACGCGACGCGCAGACCTCGCCGGTATATGGCATCGCCGTCCGCGACCTCGACGGCGACGGACACCCGGACCTGCTCATTGCCGGCAACTTCGACGGCTTCAAACCCGAGTACGGGCGCATGGCGGCGATGTCTGGACTCGCGCTCCGCGGCGATCCGTCTCGGTGTCGCGCGCAGGACGTGGATTGCGAGCCCTTTGCGCCGCTGCGCGCGGCCGAGAGCGGGTTCTACGTACCGGGGCAGACGCGCGACATCGCGCCGGTGCGCACGCGGGCCGGCACGGTGATCGTCGTCGCGCGCAACAACGACCGCCCCCTGTTCTTCCGACCGGCCGGCGCCTCTGCGCGGCCCACGACCCTTGCCCGGCGATGACGTCATCCTCGACCACCCTCCCCGCCGCCACCCGGCGTCCCGCGCTGCGGCGCGGCGTCGCCGTCGCTCTCGTCGCCGGTGTGTTAGGCGCCGTCGTGTTCGGCACGCGCGGCCGCGCCGCGGTTCGACCGCGCACGAGCGACGCCGAGATGCTCGATCGCGCGATGCGCGGGCTGACGGCGGTGATCGTGTACGACATCTTCAGCCCGCCCCAGGCGAGTCGCGCGTACGCGTACGCGAGCGTCGCCGCGTACGAGGCGCTGCGGCCGGGGCACCCCGAGTACCGCTCGCTCGCCGGGCAGCTGAACGGGCTCGACACGATGCCGCGCCCCGTCGCGGGGGTGACGTACTCGTTTCCGCTCGCGGGCGTGCACGCATTTCTCACCGTGGGACGGCAGCTGACGTTCTCGCGCGCGCGAATGGATTCGGTGCGCGCCGCCTCGGACCGGGAATACCGCGACTCGGGAATGCCGAGCGACGTGTACGCGCGGTCGGTGGCTTACGGGGATACGATCGCCGCGCGCGTGCTCGCGTGGGCGGGCAAGGATCGCTACCTGGAGACGCGGGGTGCGCCCAAGTTCACGGTGAACAACACGCCCGGCCGATGGGTGCCGACGCCGCCGGCGTACATGGACGCGATCGAGCCCAACTGGCCGAAGTTGCGCCCGTTCGTGCTCGATTCCGCGAGCGAGTTCCGTCCCGCCGCGCCGATCACCTACGACACGGCCAAGGCGAGCGCGTACATGCAGCAGGTGCGCGAGGTGTACGACGTGGGACGCGGCCTGACGCCGGAGCAGAAGACGCTCACCGCGTTCTGGGACTGCAACCCGTACGTCATGCACGTGCAGGGGCACTCGATGTTCGCGACGAAAAAGATCACGCCCGGTGGCCACTGGATGGAGATCGCGCGCACGGCGTCACGGCGGTCCAACGCGGACGTGATGAAAACGGCAGATGCCTACGTGCGTACGGCCGTCACGCTGGCCGACGCATTCATCGCCAACTGGGATGAGAAGTTCCGGAGCAACATGGTGCGCCCGGAGACCGTGATCGACCAGTACGTCGATCCGTCGTGGGAGCCGTTTCTGCAGACGCCGCCGTTTCCGGAGTACACGAGCGGGCACTCGGTGGTCTCGACCGCCGCGGCCGCGGTGCTGACGGACGAGTTCGGGCCGAAGTTCGCGTTCGTTGATTCGGCGGAGGTCAGCTACGGACTTGGCGTGCGGCAGTTCGCGTCGTTCGACGCGGCCGCGCGCGAGGCGGCGATCAGCCGGC
>DASWUT010000812.1:0-4495 GCA_036401455.1 Gemmatirosa sp.
GGTGGCCGCGGCCGATCGCGAGGAACGTCGGGTCGTCGATGGTGACGAGCGCGCCCTCGTGGCTGATCACCTGCGCCAGCCCGCGGCCGGCGATGAGCGTGGCGAGCGTGACGACGATCGGCTGCACGCGCGCGCGGGCGACGAGCGCGCCGTTGACGAGCCCGATCGCGAGCGCCGCGACGAGCGCGAGCGCCACGGCGACCGCCACGCCACGGTCGAGCGTGACGGCGGCGACCGCGCCGGCGACGGCCATCGTCGATCCGACGCTGAGATCGATCCCCCCGGTCGCGATCACGAGCGTCATCCCCGCAGCCACGAGCAGCACCTCGGCCACCTGCAGCAGCACGTTCCACAGGGTGCCCGCGCTCGCGAACCCGGGGGTGAACGCGGCATTGAGCGCGGCCAGCGCGAGCAGCGCGACGAGCGCGCCCGCCGCGGGGCCTAACGCGTGCAGGCGCCTCACGCGGCGTCGCCGTGCGCCATCGCGTGCATGATGCCGTCCGCGTCGAGCGCGTCGCCCGAGAGCTCGGCCACCGAGCGGCCATCGCGCAGCACGGTCACGCGCGTGCAGCCCTCGACCAGCTCGTCCAGCTCGGACGAGGCCATGAGCACGCCGAGCCCGTCGGCGGCGAGCTCCTCGACGAGGGCGCGGATCTCGGCCTTGGCGCCCACGTCGATGCCGCGCGTGGGCTCGTCGAGGAGGAGGAGCTTGGGGCTCGTCGCGAGCCAGCGCGCGATGAGCACCTTCTGCTGGTTGCCGCCCGAGAGCTCGCGGATCTTCTGGTCCGCGCTCCGCGCGCGGATGCCCAGGCGCTCCATGAAGCGGTCGACGAGCGCGCGTTGCCGGGCGCGCGAGACCACGCCCGCGCGGGTGAGCGCGGGGAGCGCGGCGAGCGTGAGGTTCTCGCGGATGCTCAGCTCGGGGATGATCCCCTCGGCCTTGCGGTCCTCGGAGAGGAAGGCGACGCCGGCCGCGATCGCCTCGCCGGGCGCACGCGGCGCGAACGCGCGCCCCGCGAGCCGCACCTCCCCGCCGTCGGCCGGGTCAGCGCCGAAGAGGGCGCGCGCGGTCTCGCTCCGCCCCGCGCCTAACAGTCCGGCAAGGCCGACCACCTCGCCCGCGCGCACGCGGACGCTCACGTCGCGCAGGCGCGCGCCGCGGGTCAGATGCGTGGCCTCGAGGAGCGGGGCCCGATCGCGCGCGGCCGGCGCTACGACGGCGACGTGCCGGCCGAACCCGGTCGCCGCCCCGGCCCGCACCGCGTCGCGCGACTTGCCGAGCATGAGCGAGACGAGGTCGAGCCGGTCGAGGCCGGCGAGGGGGCGCGTGTCGACCAGGCGCCCGTCGCGCAGTACGGTCACGCGGTCGCACACGGCGTACAGCTCGTCGAAGCGGTGGCTGATGTAGACGATCCCGACGTCGGCCGCCTTGAGGCGCGCGATCACGTCGTAGAGCACGGCCACCTCGCGCTCGGCGAGCGAGCTGGTTGGCTCGTCGAGGACGAGCACGCGCGCGCCGAGCGACACGCCGCGCGCGATCGCGACCATCTGCTGCCGGGCGGTGTCGAGCGTGCCTAACGTGGCGCGCGGGTCGATGTCGATCCCGAGTGTGGCGAGCGCGCGCGCGGCCGCGGCGCGCATCGACCGGCCGTCGATGACGCCCCAGCGACGCGGCTCGCGGCCGAGGCAGACGTTCTCGGCGACCGTGCGATAGCGGAGGAGGTGGATCTCCTGGTGCACCGCGACGACGCCCGCGGCCTGCGCGGCGGCCGGGGTGTCGAAGGCGGCCGGCGCGCCGTCGAGCCACATCGCGCCCGCGTCGCGGCGGTAGGCGCCGGTCATGATCTTGACGAGCGTGCTCTTGCCCGCGCCGTTCTCGCCGACGAGCGCGTGCACCTCGCCGGCGCGGAGCGTGAAGTCGACGCCGTCGAGCGCCGTCGCGCCAGCGAAGCGCTTGGTGACGGCCTCCATGCGGAGCAGGGGCTCAGTCATGGCCGCGGAATGCCCGTGGCGATCGCGCTGCGGTCACGTCCGACGTCAGTACGCGTCCGCGACGAACTGCGCCGCGTTGCTCCGGTCGAAGAACCGGTCGGGGACGAGCTTCTTCGGTGGAACAGGTTCCCCCTTGCGCACCTGCTCCACCGTCTCGAAGGCGAGCGGCCCGAATCGCGGGTTGCTCTCGACCGTCGCGCCGAGCTCCCCGCGCCCGATCGCTTCGAGCGCGGCACGCTCGCCGTCGACCGAGACGACGATCACGTCCTTGCCCGGCGTGCGCCCCGCCGCCTTGAGGGCCTGGATCGCGCCGAGCGCCATCTCGTCGTTCTGCGCATAGACGGCGGTGAAGCCGCGGCCTAACGACTGCGCGACGTTCTGCATTACCGCCTGCCCCTTGGCGCGCGCGAAGTCGCCGGTCTGCGAGGCGACGATCCGCATCTCCGGGTACTTCGCGATCTCGTCGCGGAACCCCTTGTCGCGGTCGGTCGCGACCGACGAGCCTGGCGTGCCGGTGAGCTCGACGATCGTCGCGGTGCCGTGCGTCGTCCGGGCGAGCCAGTCGGCGGCGCGGTGGCCCTGCTCGACGAAGTTGGAGCCGAGGAAGGTGACGTAGTCCTGGCCCGGGGTGCCCGCGGCCTCGCGGTCGACGAGGATGACGGGGATGTGCGCCTGCCGCGCTGCGGCGAGGGCGGGCGCGAGCCCCTGGTACTCGCGCGGGGCGAGCAGGATCAGCTTGACGCGCCGCGCGATGAGGTCCTCGACGTCGCTCACCTGCTTGGCCGTCTGCCCCTGCGCGTCGGTGACGACGAGATCGTAGCCGCGCTTCGCGGCCTCGCTCCGGAGGCTCGCCGTCTGGGCGAGGCGCCACGGGTTGTTGCTCTCCATCTGCGCGAACCCGACCGTGTACCGCCCGCTGTCCTTGCGCGCACAAGCCGCGACGGCGGTCAGGGCGGCGAGCGCGAAAAGGCGCGCGGCGACGGCGGCGCGGACGGGCGTGCGGCGGATGGGCATGGACGGGGGCGACTGGCGGCAGGACCGCGAGCTGCGTGCGGCGCGGCGAGCGGTTGACTACCATCCGGCGCAGCGGATTGTCAAGCGAGCGGCCGCTGCGCGCCGCTCCCCGCCCTGCGCTTCGCTCCGGAGGACCGTCATGAGCACGCTCATCGCGCCCGACACCCCTTCCCCCGCCGCCGCGCCGCCGGCCGCTACACCGCCGGCCGCTACACCGCCGGCCGCTACGCCGCCGGCCGCCCCTGCGGCTTCGCCTGGCGGCTACGACCTGGCCACGATCATGGGCGGCATCTACGGCGACGGCATCATCGCCCACAAGGGCGCGTTCCCGCGCGAGTGGGTGGCCACGCTGTACGAGGACGTGATGGCGCTCTACGCCGACGCGCTCACGCGTCCGGGCGGCGCGGTCGGCCGCGGCCCGAAGCGGCATTACGTCGAGATCCACCCCGAGCGCATCCGCGGGTTCGCCGACCTCGCCACGCATCCGTGGGTGCACGCGGTGAGCGCGGCGGTGTTGGGCCCCGACTACCAGATCGTCGAGATCGGGTTCGACGTGCCCAACCCGGGCGCGGTGGACCAGCCGTGGCACCGTGACTTCCCGGCCCCGCCCGAGACGCTCGTCGGGCGGCGTCTCAACTCGCTCGCCTTCAACGTCACGTGTGTCGACACGACGGCCGACATGGGGCCGTTCGAGGTCGCGCCGGGCACGCAATGGGACGACCCGTCGACGTTCGAGCACGGGATGTTCCCGCCGAAGACGCTCTATCCGCGCTACTTCGAGCGTGCGCAGCGCAAGATGCCGCAGATGGGCGACATCTCCGCGCGCTCGGCGCTGATGATCCACCGCGGCACCGCCAACCACTCCGACAAGTCGCGCCCCGTGCTCGTGTTAGGCGTCGACGGGCCCGACGCGCACAACGCGGAGCGGCACGACCTGCAGTTCAGCCGCGCGTACTACGAGACGCTGCCCGAGTCGCTGCGCGCGCACCTCACCTGCCGCGTGGTCGACGAGCTGCGGCCGATCGTGCAGGGGCACACGATCGAGGGGCTGATGATGGGTGAGGCGTGAGGCGCCCGGCTCTCGCGCCGTGGCGGGCGCGCGCGTGGCGCGCGGCCACGTGGCCGCTCGCCGCGGCGCTCGTCCTCACGGACTGCGCGTCCAAGCGCGCGGTCGAGGCGGCGCTGCCCGTCGCCGGTGCGTCGCGCCGGGTGATCGGCGAGGTCGTGCGGTTCACGCTCGCCTACAACCAGGGCGCGGCGTTCTCGAGCCACTTCGGCCCGTACCAGCGCTGGATCCTCATCGCGCTGACGCTCGCGGTGCTGGCGGGGCTGGGACGCGCGTACCCGCGCCTCGCCGCGACCGGCCGGGCCGCGCGGGTCGGCGCGGCGCTCGTGGCGGCGGGCGCGGTGGGCAACCTGCTCGACCGGCTCGTGTCCGACCGCGGCGTCGTCGACTTCATCGACGTCGGCGTCGGGGCGACGCGGTTCT
>DASWUT010000813.1:0-5776 GCA_036401455.1 Gemmatirosa sp.
CGAGCGGCGCGGCGGCGACGAGAAGGCTGTCCGCTCGAGTCACGACGTAGAGTTCGGACGCGGCCCAACGGAACTCGTCGCGCACGTCGCCGTCCCCGTACGTGCCGGTGAGCACGCGTGGCGCGAACTGCGCGTTCATCCGGTCCTGGTCGTAGGTCGCGTCCGGGTGCCGCCGCGCCCACGTCCACGCGGCGAGCGCCTCGCGCACGAGTGAGTCCGCGAGGCCCGCCGGCGCGGCCGGGAAGCGGCGCAACACGAGCGCCGCGTGCGCGGCCGTCGCCGCGAAGTCGAGCGCCGCCGCAGTGCTCTTCTGCACGACGTAGCGCGGCGTCGTCGCGGCCGCTGGCATCACGAATGGGTCGAACACCGCGTTGGTCAGCTTGTGGTACACGCCGCCGTCCGCCGGGTCCTGCATCGTCCGCATCCAGCCGAGGTTCCAGAGTGCCTCGTTCAACACGTCGGGAAGCCCGTTGCCGCTCTCGGGGATGTGCGTGTCGAGCGCGGCCGCGTACGCCGGGTAGTGATCCGCGATGGCGAACAGGGTATAGGTGCTGATCCCCGAGTTGACGACGTACTTGTTGTAGTCACCAGCATCGTACCACCCACGCGGCGACGAGATGTGCTCGCCGGCCGTGCGCGTCGGGCCGATGGCCGACGAGTGCACGAGCACTGCCGTGTCCGGGTGGCCGGCCGCGCGCGCCCAACGCCCCGCGTACTGCGCCGGCAGATCGGTCGACGCGCGCTGGAAGTAGAAAGCCTTGATCGCGGCGCGGGCCACCTCGCGCGCGGCCGCCGGCCGCACGGTGAACGGGTCCGACGTGCCGACCCCCGCAACGGTGAGCACGTAACGCCCGGGGCGCACGACCGCGCCGAACTCGGCCAGGCGGGCGACCTCGTTGGACGGTGTCCACGTGCGCGCGGCGGCAAGCGTTCCCGCGAACACCGTGTCGCCGCGATCGGCCGTGACGACTGCGAACGCGCCCGTACCCCCGTCGCCGACGACGACGGCGGCCTTGGGCTCGCGCGGGTCGAACCCGACCTGGTTCACGTGGATGTGGGGCGACGGCGCGACGCGCCCATTCGTCACCGTGGCAGCGGCCGTGCCTAACGCCGAGATCGCAAATGCGGCGCCGACGATGTCTCGTGCGATGCTGGCCCCCACGCGGGGCGCGTGCGTCGTCGTCATACCGTGCGCCGATCCGCGGCGTCGAGGGTGGTGTCGGGCACGCCGCGGCTGCCGAACACGCGGAAGTCGCGCACGCCCTGCAGGCTGAACGCGGGGCCCTGCGCTGCACTCCGCGGCGCGCGGATGCGAAAGAAATCGGCGCCATTCACGTCGGCGAGCCAGAACGCCGGGCGCGCGTCCGCCGACTCGGTCACGACGTCGACGTTGCTCACCGACAGGTTGTGGACGTGCCGCGCGAAGAGGCCCGTCGCCGGAATGTCCCCGAACGTCCCCGGCTCCGGGTAGGCGCGCTCCAACTCGGGCGGCTCGCGCATGGCCATCTCGCGCGTGCCGCCGCCGACCTGGTGCAAGTGCAGGCCGTCGAGCGAAACGTCCTCGATCATTTGCCCGGGCACGCCCGTGATGATCGACGGCATGGCCACCGCGCCGTAGCTCGTCAGGTTGCGTATCAGCACCCGCCGGAGCGTCCCCGGCGCCGCGCCCGCGGGGCCACGCATCCGCGCCCCGAGCCGCAGAAACAGCGGCGAATTGCGCAGGTCGCGCATCGTCACGTTGGTGATCGTCACGTCCTCGAGCCGCGCGCCGTCGACGGTCTCGAGGGCGAACCCACGACAGCTCTCGAAAACGCAGTTCGCGACCGTGATGTTGAGGAAGCCACCGTTGGATTCGGTCCCGAACTTGATCCGCCCAGTCGCCGTCGCGTGCTGCGACGCGGGGCGGCGTCGGAACGTCCCGTCGAGCACCGTCCCCACCTCGAAGTCGCCCGTCACGTAGCAGTTCGTGATCGTCACGTTCTCCGTGGCGCGCGCGTAGCCGAGCGCGTAGGAACTCTTCGGACAGATCCCGTCGTCGAACGGCGAGTTCACCGTGCAGTTGGACACGTGCACGTTGCGGCAGCAATCGATGTCGACCCCGTCGCGGTTGGTGTCGATCGTCAGGTTGTCGATCGTGAGGTTGTCGACGCCGGTCGCGAGCAGGCCGAACCATCCGCCCTGCAGGATCGAAAAATCGCGGAGCAGCACGTTGCGACAGTTCTTGAGCGCGATCGCCTTGTTCCCGACCCCGGGGCGCGTCGTGTTGGGCAGGTCGCGATCCGTGTCGTGTCCGCGGCTCAGCCCCTTGCCCCAGATCATCCCCGAGCCCACGATCGCGACGTGCTGCAGGTCCTCGCCCCAGAGCAGGCTGTTGTGCCAGTGGTTGTGCCCGTAGTCCTGGTACGGCTCCCACGCACCCTGCGGCTCCGCGGCGTCGTACCCGCCCGTCGTCGTGCCCTCGAGCGGCGTCGGCGCGGCGAGGATCGTCGCCCCCGCATCGAGCGCGAGGGCGACGAAGCTCCGCAGCCGGATCGAGTAGCTCGCGTACGTCCCCGCAGGAAACACGACCGTTCCACCGCCCGCCGCCGCAGCCGCGGCGATCGCCCGATTGATCGCCGGGCTGTCGACCGTGCGCCCGTCGCCCGTCGCTCCGAACCGCCGCACGTCGAACGTGTGCTCCGCACCCGTCGGCGCACTCGGCGGGCCTGCGGGCTGCGCGCCAGCCGTTGCCACGGTCGCGGCGGCGAGTCCGGCACCAGCGCCCTTGATCAGCGATCGTCGATGTGGATCCACGGAGGTCGGAGTTCGCGGAGGAGGGAAAGGACGGGGAGCGTACGACGCGCAGTCACGGCCGCGGCCGCACGACGGTCGCCGAGTAGCCCGGGAGAAGCAGATCGCTGGCCAGCACGCGGCGCACGGCCGGCCGCGCCCGCCACACCGGCCGGCCGCTCCGGCCGTGGCCGCGCCACCCGTACTCCGCCGCGGACAGCTGCCACACGTCGAAGGCGGCGCCCGCCGGCCACGCCACGCCCGCGGGCCACGCCACGCCCACGGCGCCGTCCAGTTGGTTCATTAGGCGCCACGTCGGCCGCACGGTCGTGAGCGAATCCTTGTTCACGAGCAACACCGCCCACGCACCGTCCGGCTCGCGCAATGGGTACGCGCTCACCACGCCGTCGCCGGCGGAGTCCCGCCAGTCCGTCGCGGCGCGAAACAGCGTGTGCGGTCCCGCGGCGGTACCGACCCACGCCTCGGTGACGAGGCGCGTTGCCCAGTACGCTGCCGTCGTGTCACGCACGATCGCAGCATCGTCGCCGAGGAACAGCGCGTTGTTCCCCCAAAACGCGCAGCCCGGCTCGCGCTGGAGCTCGGTGGGCTCGTAGCCGTAGAGGTAGGCCTCGTCGCCGCCGACCGTCAGGAAGCTGCCGACGAAGTCCGCGACGAACAGCGCGCCCGCGAGTTGCACCTCCGCCGGCGCGGCGAACGCCGAATAGCCGAACTCCGTCGCGATCCATGGCACGTCGTGCGCGAGCCCCGCCGAGTCGAACCGCGCGACCGTGGCCGCGAGCATCGCCGGCTGGCGCCGCAGGTGTGGTGCGGTCGGCGCGCACACCGAGTCGAACGGATACCACTCGAACGAGAAGAAGCCGAGGTCGCGGGCGTGCCCGCGCGCGGTGAGGTACGCCCGCATCGCGGTCACCCACGGGCGCGCGGTCGGCTCGGTCGGCACGAGGTGATAGTCGACGAGCACGGTCTGCAGCGATGGGCCGCCGGTCACGAGCTCGGGATCCGCTGCGTGCAGCGCATCCGCGACCTCGATCGCGAGCGCGCCGTAGTCGGTCGCGGCGACATCCTGTCCGTCGGGCTCCTCGCCTAACTCCGCGCGCGCCGCCCGGAGCCCGCGCCGGCGCAGGTACCGCACGAGCGCGGCGCCGTTCTCTGGCGTGTCGTACAGCACGCCGACCGACAGCATCGGCGTGCCCGCCGCGGCAAGGCCGCTCGTGAACGCCCGCTCCACACTCGGCTGCGCGAGCTCGGGATCGCGGTCCACGGCGCGATGCCACGGGTCGGTCGACGACGCCCACGTCGCGCTCTGCGCGTGCGACGGCGCGTGGCGCACGACGTCGACGAAGCGCCCGCGGCTGTCGACCCGCCCAACGCCGATCTCGCGGATCGCGTACCCGAGCGAGTCACGTGGATCGGTCGCGCGGGGCGGCGCGGTGTGCGAACTCTCGGTCATCGTGACGCGAACCCATCGCACCGGCCGCGCGATCGGGTCGAGGTGCAACAACGCCACCCCGCCGCGCCCGTCCGCGATCGTCCCCGCCGGAAACGCGCGCCAGCAGCCGACCGGTGACGGTCCTTCGAGCGAATCGGCGTTGTTGCCGTCCCAGTACTCGACCACGTACCGCGTCGCCCACGGCGCGGTCCACGCGATCCGGACGGCGTTCACCGGATGCGCGGCACCGAGGTCGACGACGACGCGCTGCGGGTGCAGCGAGTCGGCCTCGCCGGTGTAGCGCGCGCTCAGGTACGGATTGCTCTTCCAGAACGTCGCGTCGTCGCCGTCGGCGAGGCGCGAGTACCCGTCGTTGTCGCCCTGGTCGATCGTCGTGCCGCGGCGCGGCAGGCGGTACCCGTAGCCGAGCGGAAGTGGGGCACCGTTGGGCGCCGGCCGGTCGTCGGCGATCCAGTAGCCGCGCGCGTGGGCGGCGTCGCTCCACCGCCCGCGGTCGGTCCAGTGCCACGCCTGAATGCCGAGCTCGGTGCGCAGCCGGTACGAGAGCCGCGGCAGCCCGGCCGAGCGCATCGCGGCCACGTTTCGCGGATCGAACGTCGCCCGCGCATCCTCGGCGGGACGACCGTCGATCCCGGCGCCCAACGCATCGCGTGGTACGAACCGTCGCACGGGATGCGCCGTGTCGATCGTGATCTGCACGTTGCGAACGGGCGCGGCCACGGGCTGCGCATGCGCCATCCGGCTCGCGACGGCGGCGACGATGGTGAATCCGGCGGCGAGGGGCAGCGCTGCGCGCGGTCGTCGGATGATCGAATCGGGCATCTCCTCCGGCCATCTTGCGCGGCGACCCGAACCGTCGCAAGGGGGCGAGGCGATCGGACGGGCTCGACGCCGGCTCAACGCGGCGCGCGCGTGCGACGTACCCGTGTCGGTCGCGCCACCTCCACGTGTTGCTCATGTCCGCCACTCGCATCATCCGTCACGCCGCGTCCGGTCTGGTCGCGTGCGCCGTCGCGGCCGCGTCCGCGGCCCTCACCTCGCCCGCCCGCGCCCAGCAACCCGCCCGCGCGCTCGGCATCGACACGACCAACTTCGACCGCTCGGTCCGCCCGCAGGACGACTTCTTCGAGTTCGTTAACGGCGGCTGGCTCAAGCGCACCGAGATCCCCGCCGACCGCTCGAGCTGGGGTGCGTTCCTCGAGCTGCGCGAGCGGAGCGCGATCGCGCTGCACGGAATCCTCGAGTCCGCGGCCCGCACCCCCGCCGCGCCAGGCTCCAACGAGCGCAAGATCGGCGACTTCTACGCGAGCTACATGGATTCGGCGCGCGTCGAATCCCTCGGCCTCACGCCGCTTCGCCCCGAGCTGCGCGTGATCGACGCCGTCACCACCCCCGCGCACCTTCCCGAGGCGTTCGCCCACTTCGCCCGTCTCGGCGTCGCCGGACCGGCCGGCGTCTTCGTCGGCCAGGACGCGCGCAACTCGGACGCGTACATCGTCTCGGTCTCGCAGTCGGGGCTCGGCCTTCCCGACCGTG
>DASWUT010000814.1:0-1673 GCA_036401455.1 Gemmatirosa sp.
CGCCGGCACCACCGCGTCACCCTCGGCCAGCATCTTGAACGTGAAGAGCAGCACCGACGCGCTCGTGGCGAGCGTGGGGTCGAGCAGGATGCCGCCGTAGAACGGAGCGAAGAAGCGCGCGATCGCGTGCGAGGTGAAGCCGCGCGCGGCGAGGAACTCGCGCGCCGTGGTCGCGTCGTAGCGGTCCGCGAAGCATTCCTCGATCGAGAGCGAGAGGGCGAGTCGCTTGAGGGCGAGCACGCGCATCTTGTCGGCGAGCGGCAGCGCGCGGGCGACCGCCGTGCCGGTGAGCATGCGCAGGCTGTCGAGCGGCGCGCGGAGTGGCGCGCGCAGCGCGTCGCCGACGTACGACGCGCTCCCCTCGGTGACGACGCGGGCGGCAGGGGCGAATCGGCGCAGGGCGAGCCCGCCGTCGTCCGCATGCGCGTCGCCCGCGACGGGGGCGAACCCGAGCGCGGCGCCTAACACCGGGTAGGCGGTGAAGAGCACCTGGAAGCCGCGGTCGATCGTGTAGCCGTCGACGGTGCGCGAGCGCGCGCGTCCGCCCGGGGCAGGCTCGCGCTCGAGGACGAGCACGCGGCGGCCGGCGCGATGCAGGGCGCGGGCACAGGCGAGGCCCGCGACGCCCGCGCCGACGACGATGACCGGGAGGCCATCCGAGCCGACGTCCTGCGGATCCGGGATCATGGAGGGGGCAAACGCGCAGCGGGGGGCTGGAAGATCCAGCCCCCCGCTGCCCTATCGTGCGCGGGCTGGCCCGCGCGCGCAGGTGATCGCCAGCGAACCCTTAGCGGGCGCCGACGCGCGAGACGTTCTCGGCCGCCGGGCCCTTCTGGCCCTGCACGATCTCGAACTCCACCGGGTCACCCTCGGCCAGCGTCTTGAAGCCCTGGCCCTGGATGGCGCTGTAGTGGACGAAGCAGTCCTTCGTGCCGTTATCGGGCGTGATGAACCCGAAGCCCTTGGCGTCGTTGAACCACTTCACCTTGCCGGTCGTACGCATGCGATCCTACTCCTCTGAAGTGTTGATTTGTCCAGGGAGCGGAACCCCGTACCCCGACAAACGTCCGCGGGACCTGCGCCCCCCACGGTGGACCGTCCGGCGCGTCCGCCGGAACGGGGCCAACATAGGGGCGCATGCCCCTTGACACAATAGTGCGCGCGGGCGTGCGACGGTCAGCGCCCGTCGCACGAAGTCAGAAGCGCAGACCGACGTGCACGGGGATGAAGTTGGCGCGCACGACGTCGGTGAACACGCGCGTGTAGCGCGCCTCACCAAACACCGTCACCGCGACGAGCGGCACGGCGATCCCGCCGCCGATGTTGACGCCAGCCTTCGTTCCGAGGTTCTGATTGCCGCCGTAGATGCCCACACCACCGATGAGGTACGGGCGAACGAGCGTCAGCGCGACGGGGCTGAGCCGGAGCACCGCGTCGGCCGTGCCCGAGACGAAGTGCACGTGGTCGTTGAACCCCTGAATACCGAATGTCGTGTAGCCGCCCTCGAGCCGGAGCCCGATCGGGATCACGGGCAGACGCGCCTCGACGAGCGCGGCGGCGCTGACGCCGGTGCTGAGTCCCGTGCCGAACTGCCCGACCGGGAACGCCGGGCCGGCCTCGACGCCGAAGCTGAACGGATTGATGCCGGGAACGCCCGGGATCTGCGCGCGGGC
>DASWUT010000815.1:0-3669 GCA_036401455.1 Gemmatirosa sp.
CCGGCGGGTGACCGCCCGGCGGGTGACCGCCAAGCGGGTGACCGCCACGCGGCGCACACGACCTCGCCGCACGCGAGAGGGATGGAAGCAGACCACGGCGCAGTAGGGTCGGAGTCGGGCGCACGACTGCCGATTTGTGACGGCCTCGTGAAGCACGTCGCGAGGACGACCGATTTGACCGCCCCGTAAAACACGGCGCGCGTGTCGCGCCCGCGTCCTCGATCAGCGCCCCAGTTCGAAGCGGAGCGTCTCCTCAACGGTCGGCCGACGGAACGCGAATCCCGCGGCGAGCAACCGCGCCGGGACGACCCGCTGGCTCGCGAGCAGGACCTCGTCCGCCTGTTCGCGGCCGAGGGCGAGCCGGAGCGCGAATGCGGGCGCCGGGACGACGGCCGGACGGTGCAGCACGTGACCGAGCGCATGCGCGAAGTCGGCGTTCCGCACGGGGTCCGGCAGGACCACGTTTACCGGTCCGACCAGGTCGTCACGCGCGATCGCGGCGTGCAGCGCGCCGATCACCTCATCGAGGCCGATCACACTCCACCACTGCCGACCGCTTCCCATCGGGCCGCCCGCCCCGAGTTGGGCCGGCAGCAACAGCTTCGCCAGCGCACCGCCGGCCGGCGTGAGCACCACGCCGAGCCGCGGGTGCACGACGCGAATGCCGGCCGCGCGGGCCTCGTCGGCCGAGTCCTCCCAGGCCGCACAGACGTCGGCGAGGAAGCCCCGTCCGCGCGGCGCGCCCTCGTCGAGCACCTCGTCCCCGCGGTCGCCGTAGAACCCGACCGCGCTCATCGACACGAGCACGCGCGGCGGGCGCGCCATCGCGGCCACGGTCCGCGCGACGAGTCGTGTACCCTGCACGCGGCTGTCGAGGATCGCACGCCGGTGCTCCGGCGTCCACCGCTCGCCCACGTTCGCGCCCGCGAGGTGCACGACCGCGTCCACGCCGTCGAGGGCGTGCGGATCCAGACGCCCCGCTCCGGGATCCCACTGCACGTCGCGCAGTTGCGGCGAGGGCGGCGACAGCCCCGCCCCGCCACGCCCAACGCGGACCACCGCGTGCCCGCCGGTCGTGAGAAAGTGGGTCAGCGCGCGCCCGATCAACCCCGACGCTCCGGTCACGGCTACGGTCATCGGCGGCAGCGCGGCCGCGGCGTGGCGTTCGAGGTCGGCGAGGGTCACGGCGTGTCGGTAGCGGAAGAGGCGATCGAGTTCGGCGCGGGCGACTGCGCCACCGCCGATCGCGCCTAACGCACCGAGCGGGAGGGCGAAGTCGACCGCATCGGTGAGCGTGCTCGCCCGCACGTCTGGGCCGGGGTCGACGCGATGCAGGTGCGACCACCGCGCGAACGGCCCCGCGAGTTGGACGTCGCGGAACTGGCGCCCGGCCACGTAATCACGATGCTCGATCTGCCATCGAATGGGGAGCGCGACCGGCAACCCGGGCGGCAACCACGTCCGCAACTCCACACGCGCCCCGTCCGTGACGCGGCCGTCGCTTCGCACCACCTCCACGCGCTGCCACGGCGGCGAGAGGCGCTCGAACGCACCGGGGCGCTCATGCCAGGCAAACAGTTCGTCCGCGGGGACGGGAACGGTGACGGAACGCGAGAAGCGCAAGGACGAAAAGGGCGCGAGAGGGACGCACGTCTTCAGCCCAACGCACGAGCCCGCGTCGGTGTGTCCGCAGCCCATACACGACGCGCGATGCCGCTGCTAGTCTCCCAGTTGTCCCCCGCCGTTGTCGACGTATCGCCAGAGATACCACGCCGCCACCGTTCGCCACGGTGCCCAGCGCTCCGCGAGTCGTGCGACCTCGACCGGCTTCGGCAGCGACGTGCGTTCGTACGCGAGTTGGATCCCTTTCTGGACACCGAGGTCCAGCTCCGGCATCACGTCGGGCCGCCCGAGCCGGAACATCAGGAAGATCTGCGCGGTCCATCGCCCAACGCCTTTCACGCGCGTCAGCGCCGCGAGCACCTCGGCGTCGTTGAGCGCGTGGATCGTGGCGAGCGGCACGTCGCCCGCCGCGACCCGCGACGCAAGGTCCCGCAGGTAGCCGATCTTCTGGCGCGAGAGCCCCGCGCCACGCAGTGCCTCGTCGCCCGTGCCGAGCAGCTCATCGGGCTCCGGGGCACGCCCGCCGTAGAGGGCGTGGAATCGCCCGTGGATCGTCCCGGCCGCCTTTCCCGAGAGCTGCTGGTAGACGATCGCCCGTGCGACGGCTTCGAAGTGCGTGCCCTCCGCACGCGGAACGAAGCGACACGGGCCGACGTGCGCGATCACGGCGGCGAGCCGCGGGTCGGCGCGCTTCAGGTGCGCAACGCCGCGCCGGTAGTCCGGCATCGAGCTACCCGGCACGACGCGTCGACCGTTCGTCCCTGGCGCGCGATGTTACGAGTGGCCGTGATCGCTGTTCGCGCGGTTCCCGCCGCCCTCGCCGGTGTTCTTGACACGCGCACCCTGGTGCCCCAGTCGCTCCGACGCGGTGTGCCCCTGCAACAGGGCCTCGTCGTGGCCGTGCCGCTCGACGTCGCTGTTCCGGCGATTTTGCTCCGAATCCGCCTCGGCCTCGTCGTGCTGGATCCGGTTTTCGAACAGGCGATGGCGGCCGTCGTTCTCGAACTCCGGGTTCGCGATCATCCGGTCGTGCTGCTCGGCATCGTGACTGCCCTTCCCGCCCCGGTTTGGATCGTTCGCCTCGCGCTGCGAGTGCGTCTCGATCCGCCGGCCGTCGTTGTTGATGCCCGCCTTGATCGCCGAGCGCGTCTTCTCACCGTGCTGCCCTTCGGCCTGCGCCTGCGCGCCTTTCTGCTCGCCGCGCGTGTCGTCGCTGTGCTTGGGCTTGCCCATCGTGCGTGCCTCCTCGTGTTCGGGGAAGCCCGGGCTGGGCAACGCGCGTGCCGGCGGTCAGGGGGCGGCCACCTTCCCCGCCGAGCCCGGCAACATCCGCCGCATCACCGTCGCCGCGACCTGCGCGAGGTCGACGACCTCATCGGCTGCGCCGAGCCGTACCGCTTCGCGCGGCATGCCGTACACGATCGAACTCGCCTCGTCCTGCGCGATGGTGTGCGCGCCGGCGTCACGCATCGCGAGCAGCCCACGCGCGCCGTCCGCGCCCATCCCCGTCAGGAGCACGCCGACCGCGTTCGGGCCGGCGTGGCGTGCCACGCTCTGGAACAGGACGTCCACCGCCGGACGCTGGTGGTGGACGCGCGGGCCGTCCTTCACCCGAACCGAGTAGAACGCTCCCGAACGGTGCAGCAGCAGATGCCGATTCCCCGGCGCGATCAGCGCGACTCCGGGAACGACGGCATCCCCGTCGCGCGCTTCGCGCACATGCATCGCGCACAGGCCATCCAAGCGCGTCGCGAACGCCGCCGTGAAGTGCTCCGGCATGTGCTGGACGATGACCGTGCCCGGCGCGGTCGCCGGGAGCGCACGCAGCACGCGCTCGATCGCCTGCGTGCCACCCGTCGATGCCCCGATCGCGAGCACCCGGTGCGTCGTATCGAGCGCCGCCCCGGCCGCGGGCGCCGGTGGGTCGTCCTCGGTCCGCACGACGCGGGCGCCGGCCGCGGCCCGCACCGCTCGCACGAGGTCCGCCCCGATCCCCTGAGTCGCGAACGACGACCCCGGTTTGGCGACCACGTCCACCGCACCCAA
>DASWUT010000816.1:0-1804 GCA_036401455.1 Gemmatirosa sp.
GGAACGCGCGGCGGCCCGCGTCGCCCGCGTGCCGCTCTACGCCGTCGCCTTCCGGCGCGCGCTCGGCGCGCCACCCAGCCCGCTCGGCGTCCGACAGGCGCTCGCGGCGTACGTGCGCTCGCTCGGGCGTACGGAGTCGCGCGTCGACCTCGCATTTCGCGGAGACCGCGGCGCGCTCACGCGCGAGGAGCGACGCGGCGCCAACCTGTTCCTCGGACGCGCGCGGTGCGGCACCTGCCATTATGCTCCGCTCTTCGCCGGCTCGACGCCGCCGCTGTTTCAGTCGGTGGATGCGGAGGTGCTCGGCGTCCCCGCGGCCGGGAGTGGGCGCATCGACGCCGACCCGGGACGGGGCGCGATCGACGGTCGCCCCGAACACCTGCATGCGTTCAAGACGCCGAGCCTGCGGAACGTCGCGCGGACCGCGCCCTACATGCACGACGGCGCGTTTCGCACGCTCGACGCGGTCGTGCGCTTCTACGACGACGGCGGCGGGCAGGGGCGGGGAATGCGCGTGCCGAACCAGACGCTGCCCGCGCGGCGGCTGCACCTCAGCACCGGCGACGTCCGAGCGCTCGTGGCGTTCCTGCGCGCGTTGAGCGACACCGCACGTGCATCCGTGCCGCCGCGCCGCGACACATCCGTTACGCGTTCGTCGGACGTCCGCGACGTCGAACGGAGACGTTAGACCGGAGCGGCGGCGCTCCGTTTCGCGCGCCGCCGCCCTCACCTGCCCGCGTGCGCACGCCGGGTCCGCTGCGCGGACCCGACCGGCGTGCTCTCGACCCACGCGGCCACGCTCCTGCCCATGCCCCGCCTGCCCAGGCGCGCCCGCGCGGCCGGCACGGTCCTCCTCGGCGTCTGCTTCGGCGCCGGCGCGTGGACGGCTGCCCGCCCGCGTTCCGTCGCGCCCCCGCCCTCGCGCGCTGCGACTGCGCCTAACGCGACCCACGCGCCGCTCTGGCGCGTCGACGCGGCGCTCTCGGCGCGGTTGCGCGGAAGTCTCGCCCTTGGGCTCGACACGCTCGACGCCGCGCTCGCGCGCATGGCGCGTGCCGAGCGACCCGCGGCGCGCCGCGTGGCCTACCACGAGGCGCGATTCGCCTACAAGCGGGTGGAAGGCGCGCTCGCCTACTTCGCCCCGCCGGTCGCGCTCGCCCTCGACGGCACCGAAGCCGAAGAGGGGGACGACAACCCCGACGCGGGTCGCGTCGTCACGCACGGCTTCCCACGAATCGAGCCCGCGATTTTCGGGGCGTCGGACGGCGTTGGGCATGGTGATGCGGTCGCCGCCGAGGTCGCGCGCATGCGCCTCGCCGTCGCGCGCTACCGCGCCACGCTGCCGTACTTCGCGGTGGCCGATGCGCAGCTGCTCGACGTCGCGCGTCTCGAGCTCGCGCGCGTCAGCACGCTCGGCATCGCCGGTGTGGATGCCGGCCCTGCCGGGACCGCCATCCGTGACGCCGCAGCGGCCGTCGACGGCGTACGCGCCGTCGTCAACGCGGTCGCCAGTGTGGCAGGCGTACCCGCCGCGGACGCGAGGGTCGCCGAGGCACGCCTCGCGGACGCCGCCGCGTACCTACGCGCGCACCCCGACTTCGACGCGTTCGACCGCTTCGCGTTCGTCACCGCCCACGCGAACCCGGCGTTCGCCGCGCTCGCGACCGTGGCCGCGCGCGTGCCTGCGCCCGACGTGCCGCTGCGGCTGGCGTGGCCACGCGGCGTGGCGAGCGTGTACGACGTGCGCGCGTTCGATCCGATGGCCTTCGCGGCGGCCGACGCGCCGCGCCCGTCGGCCGCGTGG
>DASWUT010000817.1:0-3675 GCA_036401455.1 Gemmatirosa sp.
GTCCAGAGCTTTGGGACTGCCACGAAGGACCGACACCGCACGAGCTCAATCCCGAAAATCCCGTGAATCCCGTCTCGATCTTCCGCCCTTCCCCGCCGCCATCGCGACCCGCCGGACCCGCGGCGCTTCTGTCCGGCCGTACCAGCTGCCGCAAGCCCACCAGGGCTCTGCGCCGGGCCGCGTGTGCGACCTGGCAGCGCAGCGGACAGATCACATGTTTGCCTTGACGGACGTGCCGGCTGGCCGTAGCGTGACGGTTCGCGCGGGCCAGATCGTCCGCACGCTCCTCCGATCGGTGCTTTGATGAAGCGCGCCCCTGCTGCCGTCTCTGTCGCATCCACGCGCCCGACCGTCCTGGTCGGGGGGATGCGCGCATGACGAGGTCGCACAGGGATTAGCGCGCGGGCTGCCTGCCCGCGGTCGCGCTCCGCGGAGCGCCGCGAAACGCCCCACCTGTGCCCGACTGGCCGGTGGGGCGTTTCGCGTTCGCACTTTCCTCTTGCACGTACGGAGCGGCGCATGCCCGCGATCGACACCATAGACCCGACCACCGAACCAACGCTCGCACCCGCTGCAGCCGGACCGACCGTCGCCGAGCCGCCCGTGCCCGGCTTCTGGGCGTCCGTGCGCGAGGCGCTGGCCGGGAGCCACCAAGACTTCACCACCGGTCCGTTAGGCCGCGCCATCCTCCTGCTCGCCGTCCCGATGGTGCTCGAGATGGCGATGGAGAGTGTGTTCGCGGTCACGGATGCCTACTTCGTCGGCCGGCTCGGTGCCGACGCGCTCGCCACCGTCGGCCTCACCGAGTCGATGCTCGCCGTCGTCTACGCGCTCGCGATGGGGCTCGGCGTGGGCGCGACGGCGGTCGTCGCGCGCCGCGTGGGCGAAAAGGACCCGGCGGGCGCGGCGCGCGCGGCCGGCGCGGCGGTCGCCATCGGCATCGCACTGTCGGTGGTGCTCGGCGCGGCCGGTGCCGCGCTCGCGCCGCGATTGCTCGCGCTCATGGGGGCGCCGCCAGGCGTGCTCGCCACCGGCACCACCTACGCGCGGGTCATGCTCGGCGGCGAGGCGAGCATCATCCTGCTCTTCGTCGCCAACGCCATCTTCCGAGGCGCGGGGGACGCGGCGATCGCGATGCGGACGCTCTGGGTCGCCAACGCGATCAACATCGTGCTCGGGCCGCTGCTCATCTTCGGCCCGGGCCCGTTCCCGGCCCTCGGCGTGACCGGCGCGGCGGTCGCGACGACGATCGGTCGCAGCACGGGCGCGCTCTACGCGCTCTGGCGCCTCACGCGCCCGACGAGCCGCGTGCACGTGGCGCGGCGCGACTTCGCGCTCGACCGCGGGGTGGTCCGCCGCATCGTCGACGTCGCGGGCGCGGCCGCGGCGCAGTCGATGATCGGTACGGCGAGTTGGATCGGGCTCGTGCGCGTGGTCGCGACCTTCGGCGCGACGGCGCTCGCGGGCTACACGATCACGATGCGCGTGATCGTCTTCGCGATCCTCCCCGCGTTCGGGCTGAGCAACGCGGCGGCGACGCTCGTCGGTCAGTCGTTAGGCGCGCGCGACCCCGCGCGGGCCGAGCGCGCGGTGTGGACGACGGGGCGCTACAACGCGGCGTTCCTCGGCGTGCTGAGCCTGCTGTTCGTGTTCGCCGCGCCGGCGCTCGTCGGCGTGTTCACGCGCGACCCCGGCGTGCTCCGCTACGGCGCCGACGGGCTGCGCGTGGTGGCCGCGGGATTCGTGCTGTACGCGTACGGCCTCGTGCTGACGGCCGCGTTCAACGGCGCGGGCGACACGCGCACGCCCACGGTGCTCAATCTGGTCGTATTCTGGCTGTTCGAGATCCCGGTCGCGTACGTCCTCGCGCGGACGTTCGGGATGGGGCCGCACGGGGTGTTCGTGGCGATCGCGCTGGCGTTCTCGCTGCTGGCCGTGGCGAGTGCCGCGGTGTTCCGGCGAGGAGGGTGGAAGCGCAGCGTGGTGTGAACGGGCGGGGGAAGGGCGGGGGGACGGCGGCGTTGGTTAGGCGGGGGTAGTGGGACGGAGTTGGTCAGGCGGGGTCGAGACGGCGGCTCACCTGAAAGGGATTCCGCGCCCTGGCAAGGCCGCTCCATCAGTCCGGTTTCATCAACCACGACCTATCAACCCCGCCTAACGAACGCCGCCGTTCTCCCGCTCCTCCATCCCCGCCGTTCCGCTGCCCGCCCTTTCTGCGTGTTTCCCGTCACCGGCGTATGCGCCCCACGTTCGTCACGAAGCCCGCGTACAGCGCGTGCGGCTGCGGCCCGGCGAGGGGAACGATCGTGCCGAAATCGAGCTCCCACTCCGGGCTCACCGCGAACGTCGGCCCGGTGAGCACGGCGACGATCGGGGCGTTGCCCGCCGGGCCGTGCGTGCCCGGGTAGCCGTACGTTTCGAGTGCCCAGCCGAGCATGCCGCGCACGGGGATCCCCGCAGCTGCGGCCCAGAGCGTCGACGTGCGGGGGGCGCGGGTGCCGTTCCCCGTGCGCCACGTCGCGCCGACGTTGAGGTCGAGGCTCGACGCGCCGACCGTGCGCGAGTTGATGACGGTGAGGCTCGCGTCGGTGGTGCCGGTGCCGCGTGCGCCGCCGGTGGGGAGCTTGAGCTGCGGAAGGATGGCGACGTCCTGCAGCCGCGGGTGGTCCTCGCTCACGCGCCACTTGAGCGCGACCGCGACGTCGCCGAGCCCGTACGGCGTGCCGGTCGCGCCGACCGTCGGGAGTTGTAGCCCGAGCTGGGTGCGCGGCCCGAGCCCGATCTTCAGCAGCGACGGGTACGAGACGAGGTGCGAGCCGTCGCCGGGGGCGTCGCGCTCGACGCCGCTCTCGACCTCGGCGTACCCGGGCGCGACGGTGCCGGCGTGGGTCGCCACGCTCGGGCGTTCGGGCTGAACGGCGCGCGGGTGAAAGGTGCCCGCCGCCGGGGCGCCAGCTACCGTGCTCGTCGTGGCGACACCGGCCGCGGGTGGCGGCGGTGCGACGGCCGCGGCGCCCGCTGCGGAGCCCACCGCGGTGCCCCCCGCGGTGCGCGCGAGGAGGACGCGGTCGCTGGTGTGATGCTGCCCCGCGTAGCCGCGCAGCACGAGGCGACGGCGGGGTGGGGCGCCGGGCGTCTGCAGCGTGTCGAGCGCGAACGCCACGCACGACTCCGCGTCGCGCCCGGGGCGCCGCACGAAGCAGAGCGCCGGCTCGCCGTCGGCGCTGCCTAACGACCAGCGGCCGAAGTAGCGGCGATCGGTGTGCGCGCGGCCGTCGGCGCCCACGCGTACGTGCACGAGGGCGTCGGCGCCATCGGCGCCGAGCATCCACACGCTCGTGTCGCCGGGGGCGGTCTTGGCGACGTCGATCCAGGCGCCGGCGACGGCCGCGGCGATCACCGCCGGGGGGGAAAGGGGTGGTGGCACGGTGGCCTAACGGTGAGGGGTCGGGTTGCCGCCATCGGCCGCGACGCGCCACGTCCCGTCGCGCCCGCGGCGCCAGACGGTGAGGTACTTGGAGTACGACACGTCGGCGGCGCTCGCGCCAGGGGCCGCCGCGGCCGCGCGCACGGTCGCGGTGCCCACGGTAACCCCGAGGTCGCCGGTGCTGGCCACGTCGGTGAACGAGGGCGCCCAGACGAGCGCGCCGGGCCCGAGCGTGCGGAGCAGGTCGC
>DASWUT010000818.1:0-2852 GCA_036401455.1 Gemmatirosa sp.
CTCGCGGTGATCGTGCCGGCGAGCATCGTGCTGATCTTCGCGCTGCTCGTGAGCGCGTTCGGGTCGGGGAAATACGCCGGGCTCGTGCTCGCCAACCTGCCGTTCGCGCTCATCGGCGGGATCGTGCTGCTCTGGGCGCGCGGGATCCACCTCAGCGTGAGCGCGGCGGTGGGCTTCATCGCGCTGTTCGGCATCTCGGTGCAGAACGGCGTGCTGCTCGTCTCGGAGTTCAACCGGTTGCGCGACGACGGCGCGACGGTGGACGACGCGGTGCGGCGCGGGACGCTCGACCGGCTGCGGCCGGTGGCGATGACGGCGCTGATGGCCGCGTTAGGCCTGCTGCCGGCCGCGCTGTCGACGGGCATCGGCGCGGAGACGACGCGGCCGTTCGCGACGGTGATCGTCGGCGGGCTGGTGACGTCGACGGTGCTCACCCTGCTCATGCTGCCGGTGCTCTACGTGGCGATGGAACGGCGCACGCACGGGCTGGCGCGGCAGATGGTGGTGACGGTGGGGCGGGCGGCACGGGCGCTGCCGTTCGGGCGGCGGCGGGAGGAGCACGAGTCGCCGCGCGAGGAGCCGCCGCGCCGGGCGGCGTGAGGCGCCTCAGATTACCGCGGCCCGGATGCCCGGCGCGGCGTCGTAGGCCGTCACGGTGTCGCGCAGATCCCAGACGCGGACGAGGAAGCGCGAATGGGCGTGACGTCTGAGCGGGAGGGAGAGGAGATCAGCGCCCCGAGCCCATGTGCTCCACATGCCAACGCGATCTCACCGGCGCTGGACCTGCTCCCGCAGCCCTTCGAAGTCGTCCAGATCGAGCCGTGCGCCGTCGAGGAACGCGGTCGGCGTTCCACGCACGCCGTCGGCGAGCGCCGCCGCGCGCTGGGCCTCGACCCGCGCGCGGACGGCATCCGACGCCGCGTCGCGGCGCAGCCGCGGCACGTCGAGCCCGAGCGCGGCGGCGAACTCGTCGACGCGTTCGGGCCAGAGCGGCGCCGGCGCGGTCATGAGGACCTCGTGCACCGCCCAGTACGCGCCGTCGGGTGTGGGTCCACTGGTCGCGGCCCCGCTGGTCGCAGGCGCGCTGGTCCGGCGCGCCCCGCGGCGCTCCTGCCGGGCGGCCGCTTCGGCGGCGAGCGCCGCGCCCGCCGCATTGGGGAACGCGCCGGGCGGCGCGAAGTGGCGCCACTCGACCGCGACGCCCGCTGCGGGGTCGTCGGCGAGCGCGCGGAGCGCGGGCCACGCGCGTCGGCAGTGCAGGCACTCGAAGGTGCCGTAGACGACCACCCGCGCCGGCGCGTCGGGATCGCCGAGCAGGTGACCCACCGCGGGACGGGGTGCCGCGGTGGCACCCCGTCCCGCGCCTAACGAAGCATCGCGCACGCCACCCCCGCTCAGGGCCCCGCCGCTCACGCGGCGCCGGCGAGCGCGGGCTGACCTCGCTGCTCGCCGAGCGTCGGGTAGTCGAGGTAGCCCTCGGCGCCGCCGCCGTAGAACGTCGCCGGGTTGGGCGCGTTGAGCGGCGCGTTCTGCGCGAGCCGCTCGGGCAGGTCGGGGTTGGCGAGGTACGGAACGCCGAACGCGATCAGGTCGCCGCGCCCCTCGGCGATCGCCGCATCCGCCGCGGCGCGGTCGTACCCGCCATTGAGGATGAGCGGGCCGCGGAACGCCGCGCGAACCACCGGCGCGACGACGCGCCCCTGCTTGTCGGCCGACGGATGGTCGGCGCGTACGGGCTCGAGCACGTGGAGGTACGCGAGGCCGAACGGGGTCAACTGCTCCGCGACGTGTCCAAAGAGCGCGGCCGGGTCGGAGTCCTGCATGCTCTGGAACGCATTGGTCGGCGAGACGCGCACGCCCGTGCGGTCGGCTCCGACGGCCGCGACGACCGCGCGCACGACGTCGAGCAGGAAGCGCGAGCGGTTCTCGACGCTGCCGCCGTAGGCGTCGGTGCGGCGATTGCTGCCGTCGCGCAGGAACTGATCGATGAGGTACCCGTTGGCCGCGTGGATCTCGACCCCGTCGAAGCCGGCCGCGATCGCGTTGCGCGCACCCTGGGCGTAGGCCTCGACGTACTGCGGAATCTCGTCGAGGGTCAGTGCGCGCGGAGTCGCGTAGGGCACGCGCCCGGCGGGGGTGAACACCTCGCCTTCGATCGCGACGGCGGACGCCGAGACGACCTCGGCGCCTTCGGGCAGGAAGCTCGGGTGGGCGGCGCGGCCGGTGTGCCAGAGCTGGACGTAGATGCGGCCCCCGGCCGCGTGCACGGCATCGGTGACGCGGTGCCACGCGGCGATCTGCTCGTCGTTGTGAATACCGGGCGTTCCACGGCCGCCGGCACCGTTAGGCAACACCTGGGTGGCCTCGGTGATGAGGAGGCCGCCGGACGAGCGACGCGCGTAGTACTCGGCCGCCATCGCCGGGATGATCCCCTCGGCGCTCGCGCGCACGCGGGTCATCGGAGCGAGCACGATGCGGTTGGGCAGCGTGAGGCGACCGACGGTAAAGGGGGTGAACAGCGGCGACTCGGTCGTGAGAGCAGACATTGAGCGGGGCCTGAAGTGAAGGGGCCGAGAGTTGAGCGTTATACAACGATCAAAACGTTGCGCGGTTCTGGGACGTTCCGTCGGAGCGGTCAGCCGGGGGGGCTCACGAGGGTGCGAGCCGGGCGGGCGTTCAGGCGCGACGCGACCTCGGCCAGGTAGTCGTCGAGAACACCGGGGCAGACGCGGTAATGCCCGCACTGTCCCTCGCGGCGGGCCTCGATGAGGCCGGCGGTGGAGAGCTCCTTGAGGTGGTGCGAGATCGTGGCCTGGGAGACCGGGAACTCGGTGACCATCCGCTTGCACGGT
>DASWUT010000819.1:0-2876 GCA_036401455.1 Gemmatirosa sp.
GCGGTCTATCTCGTCTCGCCGGCGGACATCCTCGTGGTCGCGACCAACGGACGTGCGCTGCCGATACCGGACTGGCGCGTCGTGAACGCGCCGGCGCTCGCCGCAGACCTGCGTCACGCGCTGCCGCTCGACTCGGCCACGCTCGCGGCGGCGATCCTCGCCGACCGTGCGGCGCTCGCGCCAATGCTCGCGAACTACGCGCCGGTCAATTCCGACTACCACCCCGTGCTTGACCTTGGCGCCGAGCGGACGCGGTACCAGCGGCGGAGCGCTGCGGGGTACCGCGGTCTGCCGTTAGGCCGCTTCGATCCGGTGGCCGGGATGCGCGACTGGCGGGTCGGCTTCACGACGCGGCCGGTCTCGCCGGTGGCGATGCCGCGGCATCTCGCGCTCGCGCGCGGAGCGGCGCTTCGGATGGCGTGGGACGCGCGCGAGGCGATGGCGCGCGAGGCGGGCGGCGGAGGCGAGGCGCCGATGCTCGGGCTCGCGCGCGAGGACGAGGGCTGGCTGCGCGACGCGGTCTACCGGCGCGCGGCGTACGAGGCGGTGCTCGCCACGCGCCGCGCGCCGGCCGACTGGCGGCGGTTCGTCGCGCAGGCGCTCGAATGTGAGAGCGACGTGCACGGTGGAACGGCGGGGGTTGCGGACTCGGCGTTCTACGCACGTCTGTTCGTGTACCTCGACGCGGCCGGTGCGCCAGGTGAGGCACGCGCGACGCTGCACTTCGTGCACGGGCTCGCGGCGTACGACTGGACGGAGGCGAACGCCGCGGGCCGGGTGCTGCGTGAGGACGCGGCGCGCGGCGATCGATGGGTGGACGCCGAGCTCCTCCTCGATGGGAGCGTCGTGGCGGCCCTGCGGGCCGGGGACGTGACCGGCGCGCGACTGGCGCTGGCGCAGATGACGCCGCTCGTGCGGCGGCGACCCGAGGACGTGCGCGACGCGCTGTTGGAGGCGTGGGTGCGGGCGGCGGAGGGTGGGCGCCGCGCGGCGGAGCACGTCGCGGCGCACTGAGCCTGCGGGCGAGGTCCCGCCGCAGCGTTGCTGCTCCGAGCGGGCGATGGTACACTAGGCCGGACTCGCACCCGGATCTCCGTGCAGGCTGTCTCCAACGCGGTCGACTCGCGCTTTGCGGCCGATCTCGCGGCTCGGTACATCATCGAGCGGGAGATCGGCCGCGGCGGCTCCGCGGTCGTCTATCTGGCGCGCGACCGCAAGATCGGTCGCCAGGTCGCGCTGAAGGTGCTCGGGTCGGTCGCTGGCGCGGCGGAGGCGGCCCGCCGGTTCGAGCGAGAGATCGCGATGGTTGGGCGGCTGCAGCATCCCAACATCCTCGCCCTGTACGATTCCGGCGAGGCGGGCGGCGCGCTGTACTTCGCGATGCCGTACATCGAGGGGGCGACGCTCCGGACGCGGCTGACGCGGGAGGGCGCGCTGCCACCGGCGGACGCGCTCCGGATCGCGGCCGAGTTGGCGGATGCGCTCGCGTACGCGCATGGCGCTGGCGTGGTGCACCGGGACATGAAGCCCGAGAACGTGCTGCTGTCGGGCTACGTTGGGCCGCCCCGAGCGACTGGCGACGGGCACGGGCGGTGGCACGTGCTGGTGTGTGACTTCGGGATCGCGCGGTGGACCGAGCGGGATGGCGCGTTGGCGGTCGCGGACCGCTCGGGGGAACGCCGCCTCTTCGCGCAGGTGACGCGCGCGGGGCACGCGGTCGGGACGCCGGCGTACATGGCCCCGGAACAGGTCACCGGCGACCCGAGCGTGGACCGGCGCGCGGACGTGTGGTCGCTCGGCGTGGTGCTCTACGAGATGCTGACCGGCGCCCCGCCGCATGCCGATGCGCCCACCGCGGCCGAGGCGTTCCGGCGCCGGTTGAGTACGCCGGCGCCGTCGCTGAGCACGCGGGCCGGACTGTCGGCGTCGGCCGCTCGCGCGCTGGACGCGGTGTTGCAGCGCGCGCTCGCGCCGGATCCGGCCGCGCGGTATGCGAGCGCGGACGCGTTCGGGGCGGACGTGCGGGCCGCCGCGGCGTTGCTCGCGGCGGACCAGGCGCGGGCCGGCGGCGCGCGGCGTCGCGTGCGGATCGGGACAGCGGCTGCCGTGATCAGTGCAATCGCAATCGCGGCCGGCGTACGCGGAGGGTGGTTCGAGCCTGGCCGCGGTGGGGCAGGCGTCGCCGATCCGGCGCTCGTGATCGTCCTTCCGTTCGCTGACGAGCGAACGCCGCAGGCGTCCGCTGCTCAGGGAGGCGGGGGTGCGAGGACGGCTGACGCGGCACCTCTGCTCGACGGTCGCGACGCGGAGCAGCTGCTGCTCGACGCGATGAGCAGGTGGGCCGACCTGCGGCTCGTGAACGCGACGCGCGTGAATGACGCACTGACCCGACGCGGCATCCGTGCACCGGGTTCGCTCGCCGAGGCGGTCGCAATCGCTCGCGAGCTGGGAGCGGGGCGGCTGGCGTGGTGAACGATCGCCCGGGTTCCGTCTGCGGATTCTGCTGCGGCAGGCGCCTCGGACGGCGCGTCGGCGGGGTCGACCGCGCGCGTCGCCGTGCGTGCCGCGCTGTACGACGTCGCACGCCCGGACAGCACGCGTCGGGAGCACACGATTCGGCCCGCGATTTCGCTCAGCGGCCTGAGTCGGGCGTTCGGCGAGCTCGCCGACTCCCTGCTGCTCGGGACGGCGCGGAGTCGCGTGTCGGTCCCGGGCGCGTTAGGCACGACGTCGTTCGGCGCGTGGCGCGCATACGATCGCGGGCACGACCTGCTCGCCCGGTGGGACCTGCCGGGGGCGGCGCAGGCGTTTGGCGACGCGGTCGCGCTGGACCCTGACTACGCGCTCGCCCACCGCTGGCGGGCGCAGGCGTACGC
>DASWUT010000820.1:0-2703 GCA_036401455.1 Gemmatirosa sp.
CCACCGTCAAATCGCTCGTGAAGCCACCTGGGTACCCGCGCTCGGCACCCACACCATGCCACCGAGCGCCGACGAGGCGCGCGAGTCCCCGCGACGTCGACGCCCACAGGGTGCCGGCTGAATCGCGCGTCAGGGCGGTCACGACGCCACCAGATAGCCCGTCGCGCGTGCCGTAGCTGACGACGCGCCCGGCCGTGATGGCGCTCACGCCACCGAGCGAGTAACCAACCCAGAGCGTGCCGTCGGGGAGCGCCTGGAGAACGCTGACGCTATTGGCCGGCATCGCCTGACCCGGCGGGGGTTCATACCGCTCGAAGTGCATGCCATCGAAGCGAAAGAGCCCCGTTTCCCGCCGAGCCAGAGGAAGCCGTCGCGCGTCTGCGCGAGCGCCACGACGCCATTCGGTGCGCCGTCCCGCGCCGTCCAGGTGCAATGGGCGAGCTGCGCGAGCGTGCGAACCGGCTCCTGCGCGTGCGCCACAGCGCCGCGGAGGGCACCTATAGCGCCGATGAGCACGAAACGAGCTCGACACAGAGGCATCGCGTCCATACTACGCCGCAACCGATCGACCGCTAGCTACGGTGTCGGGTTGTGCCTCCGGTCGGAGCGCGGAACCGCGCCAGCGGCGGCCGTAGCCGCCCGGCCACGGGCGCCGTCTGATCTTTGGTCACGGATCGCGATGTGATCCCGCCGGCGAACGCGCGACGCGGCTCGGCGCATGAGCTCGGCGCATGAGCATCGCGCAGGCGCTCGGCCGTCGGGACTCGGAGCGCCCGTCGCCTAACGGCGCCGTGGGCCGCTGCACGTCGCCAGCGGCGGCCGTGCGCGCTCGCATCTACCGAACGGCGTATCCGAAGAGTGTTCGTCTGCCGCGTGTCGTCGCGCCCGGCGATTGCGCAATCTCCCTCCGGCGCGGCGCGGCTGGCAGGCTCGCCCGTGCGCTCGGTGTGCCCAGCGGGACCAGGGTGGCGCGGGGCGGCTCGCGCCGATCCGGGGTGCGCGCTGCGCGCTGCCGGCTGCTCCTTCCACCCTGCGGTGACCGGAGGCGTATATGTTAGGCGTTCCGTTGGCGCACAGTCTCCATGGTGTTGGACTTGGACGCCGGAGCGAAGGAGCGCGCGCCGGGTTCGTCGCCGCCGCCGCCGCGTGCGCCTGGTTGTTTCTGAGCGATACACTCAGCCGTGCGCCGATCCGGACTGCCGCGTTGCTCGGTCGTGGCCTGCTCGGGGTCCAGTCGACCGACGCGCCACGCGTGCTCGCGGGCCGCGCGGCGCCAGAGTGGGTCGATGTGGTCGTGTTCACAGCGGCATCCGGCGCGCTCTGGGTCGCCGCGGGCGTCCTCGTCATGCGCGCCGTGCGCGGTGCTCGGCGGACCCCATCCTTGCTCCTGCTCGCGATCACCTTCAGCATCTACCTGCAGTTCGCCGTGATCGTGATCGCGGCCATCCTCGCCGCTGAGGACCTCGGGCGGCGCGTGTGGCTCAACGTGCTCGCCGGAAACGTGATCGGGTCGGCGGCGCTGTGGTGGTACGTGGTCCGCACGCACCCGGAAGTCCGGGCCGAGTACCTACAGGCGGGCGATGACCCCGCGGACGGCTCCAACGCGTGACGCCCGAACGTCATGTGCGCATGAGCGGGTAACGGTGTTCCGCGACGTCGACGCGCTCGGCCCGTGGCTCGCCGCGGCTGAGCAGAGCGAACTGCGGTTGCTCGCAGTCGGGCTCGGCCGAGTACCCGGACGACGCGGATGCATGGTACGAGCTCGGCGACATCCTCTTCCAACGCGGTCCGCTCCGAGGTCGGTCGTCGGACGGGTCCCGGCCCGCGTTCGAGCGCGCGGCGACGCTCGCGCCCGACGAAGTGCACGCGTTCGTCCACCTGGCGCGCCTCGCCGCGTTGGACGGCGACGCGCGTGCGCTCGACACGCTGACCACCCGCGCCCTCGCCATCGCGGCCGAGGGCGACGAGGCCGCGGAGCTCCGCGGCTTGCGCGGCGTAGCGCTCGGCGACCGCGACGCGCTCGCCCGGTCTGTGACGTGGCTCCGGACAGCGCCGGTGAACCGCACCTGGGTCGCCGCGTGGCGGGTCGCGACGTACGGCGGGAATCCTGTCGCGGCGACGGCGCTCCTCGCCCCCCTCACCGACGCTGCGCAGTCGGCGAGCGTCCGCGCGGCGGCATACGTCGCCCGCGCGGAGTTCGTCGCGGCCGGCGGCCAGTGGCGGCGCGCGTGTGCCAAACTCGACACCGCGGACGCGCGGCTCGCCGGATCCGCGTGGCGGGTGCGCACCCGCCTCGCGCTCGTTCCGCTCGCGCCATGGCGCTGCGGGACCGCAGCGGGAATCGCGTCGGAGGCCGGCGCGTACGCGGCGAGCCCGCCCGGACCGCGTCTGCCCGGGGCCGGACAGTTGGACACAACGCGCGTGCCGACGGCCTACGTCGCCGCACTCGTTACCGTCGGTGTGGGGTCAGTCGGGACGGGGCAGGCAGACAGCGTCGCACGTCTAGCTGCCACCTTTGAGCAGGCCGGACGTGGGGATCTCGCGGCCGGCGTGTGGATCACCGTAAGCGTTCGACTTGGACAGGTTGACGCGCTCAGCGCCGTCGCATCGTCGGCGGTGACCCGCAGCCGGACGGCGAGTCAGGCCGTGACGCCGAGGGCGCTCGCTGCCTGCCGGGCCGCATGCGCGCGCCGCTGCCAGGCG
>DASWUT010000821.1:0-4116 GCA_036401455.1 Gemmatirosa sp.
GCAGCCCTTCGGCGCCCAACCGACCGGCGACGTCGGCGAGGAGCGCGGCGGGGTCGTCGAGCGAACCCGCGGGCACGGTCGGAAGGTCAGTGAAGGCGACGCGCTGCCTGACGGCGAGGACCGTATCACGGATCATGTGGACGACCGCGTCGGGGCCCTGGGCCATGAGGTCGCGCATCGCGTGCAGCGCGCGCCCTTCCTCGTCCCAGCCGGGCGGGTTGCGCTCGAGACGGGCGCGGTAGCCGTCCGGGAGGAGCGGCGCGACGACGTTCCAGCGGTCGTGGGCGAAGCGCTTGCGGACGCGGCTGGAGCAGAACTCGAGCATCGCCTTGCGCAGCGCGCGCTCGCGGTCGGGGTGGGCCGCCTCACCGCAGGCGGTGAGCATGATCGGGTGCGGCGCGTGCTGCGGATCGCGTTCGCCGCCGACGACGTACACGTTCGCCATCCCGAATGCGGTCGCGGCGAGCTTGACGATGATCTCGATCCCCTGCGCGTCGAGACGTGCGCGGAGGTCCTGGACGACGGGGTCGGCGACGGTGTCGAGGTCGATCGCGACGCCCTGGTCGAGGGCGCGGTAGGCGAGCGAGTTGCCGTCGCGTTGGACGAGTTCGAGCAGGCCGTGGGCGATCGCGCGTTCGAGCGTATCGCCCGCGCCCATGCCGTTGGTGATCGGGGTGAAGAGCCAGTCGCCGGGGCCGGTGTCGCCGATGTTGCTCGCGGCAAACTCGACCGGCACCCAATGGCGGGCGCCGTCGGGCCAGCGGGCGGCCTCGACCCACTGAAGGGGGCGGTCGTGCGTGTAGCTGGTGTCGACCGGGAGGCGGCACTCGAGCGGGTCGAGGGCGAGGGTGCCTTCGCGTCGCAGGTCGTTGTAGCTGCCCGTCCGGCGCGGAAGTTTGCGGAACGACGCAAACGTGCTGTAGGTCTCGACCATCTCGCCTAACGCACTCGTCCGCGCGGTGAGGTCGTCCGCGCCGTAGCCGACGCCGGTGAGGGCGACGTCGTCGGGGGTGAACGCCGCGGCGTAGTAGACGGGAACGCCGAGCCGGTCGAGGGCGTGAAGAGGAAACTCGTAGCGTTCGAGCCCCGCGGGGATCGTCGCGCGGTACGCGGCGGCGGCGTGGGCGAGGGGTGAGTCAGGATTCGTCACTGGATGGCGGTCCGGGGGAGCTGTGCAACGGCGTCAGCGTCGACCACGCGCCCCGCACCGTGCGCGGCGCGCCAAGCGCGCTCGGGCACGCGCTCGCCGGTCGGAACGCCGCCGGCGCCTAACACGATACGGTCGGTGAAGGGGTGGGGCGCGGCGAGCTGCGCGTCGAGCAGGGCGCGCGCGGCGGGCATGCCGCCGGTGCGCACGACCTCCCACGGCGTGATGACGGCGGCTGCGTCGACCGGAGCGAGGATACGCGCGTAGCCGGCGACCTGCGCGCGGGTGAGCGGCACGTCGGCGTCGAAGGCGAGGTGGGTGCTGATGCTCGTCGCGGCACCGGTGGCGTCGATCGTGTACTTGAACGCGTCGCCGCAGAACAGGGTGCGGCCCGCCGGCGCGTCCCAGACGAGAGCGGTGTGGCCGGGCGTGTGGCCGCCGGTATGGACGAGCGTCACGCCGGGTGCCAACTCCGCGCGGTCGTCGAACGGCCACGATACGGGAAGCGCCTTGGCGAAGGCGAGGTCGTCGCGGTGAAGGACGAGCTCGGGCGCGAAACGTTCGCAGACGCGCCAGAGGGCGCCGTAGACGTGCGGGTGCGACGCGGCGGCCCAACGCACGCCACCGGCGTCGGCGAACGCGTCGAGCGCGGCGTCGTCGTACCAGCCGCAGCCCTCGAAGGCGACGTTCCCATGCGGGGTGCGCAGCAGGTAGCCGGAAGGTCCGATGCCGAGCGGCGGGCTCGCGGTGACGGCGAGGAGGTCAGGCAGCACCTCCTCGACCACGCATCGCGTGCGGGCGGCCACGTTAGCGGCGGGGGTGAAGCGCCAGCCGTCGGACGGGAGCGGGTGCCGAAAGTCCTCGCAGACGGGGCAGGCGGCGGGGGCGAAGTGGCGCTGCCAGAAGCCGCAGTGCTCGCAGACGAAGTCGCCGAGCGGCATCAGCGTGTTCCGACCGCGATCGCCGCCGCGGTCTCTCCCGCCGTCCATCCACCCGGCGCGTCCACGTGCGTCACCGCCTCGCGCGCGCAGGCCTCGACGAGGCGCATCGTGTGGAGGTCGCGGGCGGGCGGGAAAGGGAACGGCTCGCCCACGAGCAGGCACGCGGCGAACGTTTCGACCTGCGCGACGAACGGCGACCGGTCCTCGGCCGCGAACGACACGTCGTGGGCGGCGCCGTCGAGCTCGGTCAACGTCAGCCGCCCGCCGGGTGTCTGCCCCATCGTGTTGGTCGCGAGCGCGCGGCCGCGGTCACCGATCACCTCCAGTTCGCGCCGCGGAAAGCTGTCGGGGCGGTTGTACGCGACGGTGTGCGAGACGAGCACGCCGGCTGCGGTGCGGGCGGTGATCACGGCACCGTCGTCGACGGGGTAGTCAAAGATGCGGCGCTGGAGCAGGCAGGCGACCGTCGTGATCGGCTCGTCGACGAGCATCTGGACGAGGTCGAGGCCGTGCGGGGCGAGGTCGATCATCGCACCCCCGCCCGCGCGCGTGGGATCGACGCGCCAGTTGTCGTGCGCGTACTCGGCGGGCTGCCAGTCGGGCGGGGTCCAGCAGGCGTAGTGGATGCGCACGCAGGTGACCGTGCCCAACGCCCCGTCCGCGACGAGCGTGCGGAGCCGGCGGTGCGCGCCGTGGAAGCGCTGGTCGAAGGCGGTCGCGTACGGCACGCGGGCGGCCGCGCACGCCTCGACCATCGACTCCGCTTCGGCCGCCGTGCGCGCCATCGGCTTCTCGCACAGCACGGGCCGGCCCGCCGCGGCGGCCGCGCGGACGATCGTCGCGTGGCTGCCGTTAGGCGTCGCGACGTAGACCGCGTCGACCGCGGGGTCGGCGAGGCACGCGGCCAGGTCGAGGTGCTGGGCGGCGTCGGGCGCGAGCGCCCCCACGCGCGCGAGGGCGGCCGGATCGCGGTCGCAGAGTGCGGCAAGGCGGCCGTTGGCGGAGGCGAGGATGGCGGGGGCGACGTAATCGCGGACCACCCAGCCGCAGCCCACGACGCCCCAGCCGATCGTGCCCGCGGCACGATCGGCGCGGGTCCGCGCACCGTTCACGGGTAGAGACCCGCGGCCCGTAGCGCGGTGCGCTCGACGTCCTGGTTGGGGCCGGGGTGGAGGATGTCGAACGCACCGACGCCCTCGCCGAGTGCGGTGTCGAGCGTGAAGGCGGCAGCGCGCGCGAACCACTCCATCTCGAACACGCGGTCGAGCGCGTCGGCGGCGTGAAAGGCGTGCGCTTCGGGGGAGCGGGTGTCCGGCGGAATCTCCAACGCGTCCTCGACGGTGTCGCGCAGCTCGGGTGAGAGCTGGGCGAGGGCGCGCTCGCGGAGCGTGGTCGCGAGGCGGTCGAGCGCGCCGCTCAACGCGACGTCGGCCGCATCGCCGGCGTCGGGGAGCCACGCGTTGGCGAGGTGGTGCGCGAGGCCGGCGAGAAAGACGCGCGCGGGGTCGGCGTCGTACGCGGGCGCGACGAGCGCCGCGGTGACCGCGACGGCCCAGCAGTGTTCGGCGTGCGTCTCCGCCGGCACCAGCATCAGTCGCGGCGTGTCGGGGCGCGTTGGACCCGCACGCGGCTGCTCGGCGAGTCGGGCGACGAACGCGGGGGCGGTCGCGTGCTGCGCGCGAGCGGCGTAGTTCCGCAGGCCGGGCGCGATCGCGTTCTCGTCAGCTGCATCGGCCGCCGTCGCGACGGTGGCGAGGAGGGCGGGGTAGGGCGTCCACTCGGTCGTCGACGGCCGGTCGCCGATCGCGTCCACCACGCGCGACAGCGTGGCCGTAGCGGCCGCCCAACCGCGGCGGAGCACGTCGTCGACCTGCCCGGGCGGTAGATGCTCGGAGCGCAGGAACTCGGCGTCGATCGCGCCGAGGCGGGTCGCGACGACCGCGGCCGCGAGCTCGGCGCGCATGACCGTGTCCGGGGGCTCGCCCGCGGCCAGCGCGCCCCAGGCGCGCGCGAAGGCGCGCGCAGCCC
>DASWUT010000822.1:0-1911 GCA_036401455.1 Gemmatirosa sp.
GGAGGTCGTCAACCAGATCCAATTCCAGACCGGCGGGTGGGACGCGGAGTACGGCAACAAGCTCGCGGCCGTCATCAACGTCCAGACCCGCGTCCCCACGGGCGGCTTCCACGGCGAGGTCAGCACCTACCTCGGCCAGTACAGCAACACCGTCCAGGGCCCGCGCAGCTTCGACGGCCAGAGCTTCTCGACCAGCGGCAACGACGGCAAGCTCGGCATCTTCTTCTCGGGCGCGCGGCAGTTCTCCGACATGCGCCTCGAGCCGGTCGTCGCCGATCCGGCGGGCCGGCGCGTCTTCAACTTCCACAACGACGGCAACGACTACTACGGCTTTCTCAAGCTGCAGTACGCGGCCGGCACGCAGGACAACGTCAGCCTCGACCTGAACGCGTCGCAGACGCGCTTCGCCGTGCCCTACGACTCGACCGGCGGCGCATTCACCAACGATCGGCAGACCGACGGCAACGACTTTGTGAACCTGAGCTGGCGTCACCAGTTCGCACCGGCGTCCGCGTCGGGCAGCACCCGCACGCCCGCTGACCTGTTCGCGGCACTGTTCTACCGCCATGGGGCGCTCGACTACACGCCAGGGGAGGGCGATCAGGCGCAGTTCGTCTTCGCCCCGGACACGAGCCTCTACACCCTGACCGAGCGACGCCAGTTCAACACCTACGGGCTCCGGCTCGACTACGCGATCCACCCGCGCGCGGGCGTCGAGTTCAAGGTCGGCACGATCTCGTCGCTCACGCGCGGGCACGAGGACTTCCTCGCCACCGCGCAGAACGGCGCGGCCGGGCCCGCGTCCAACTCGGCCCTCAGTGGCAGCGACGTCGGCGTCTACGCGCAGACGGCAATCACGCCGGTGTCGTGGTTCGAACTGCGGACCGGCGTCCGCTACGACGCGCACACGGCGCCGTTCGCCGGGACGCAGCGGCAGGCGAGCCCGCGCGTGCGCCTCAACTTCTACCCGTCGAGCGCGACGACGCTCTACGCGTACTACGGCCGCCTGTTCATCCCGACCAACGTCGAGGACCTGCGCGCGATCACGAGCGCGGCGTTAGGCAGCTCGGTCTCGCCGCTACCGACGCTGCCAGAGCGGGACAACTTCTACGAGGCCGGCCTGATCGAGCGCGTTCCGACGCTGGCCAGTACGCTCAAGGTCTCGGTGTACCACAAGACCTCGTCGCCGGGGATCGACGACAACACCGTGCCCGGCTCCGCGATCACGACCTCGGTGAACATCCAGCAGGTCCGCATCACGGGCATCGAGGCCGTGGCCGAGTACCGGCCCAACAGTCCGGTCTCGGCCTACCTGAACGCGGCGCTCAACCACGCGTACGGCGAGGGAACGATCACCGGCGGCTTCTTCCCCGTCGTCCCGCCGTCGGGCACGTACGATCTCGACCACGACCAGCGGCTGTCGCTCGTCGGCAGCCTCACGTACGCGCCAGGGCGGTTCTTCGTCAGTGGCACGGCCATCTACGGCAGCGGGCTGACCAACGGCCTTTCGCCGTCGGACACCGCCTACCACGGCGGTTACGGCACCGGGCTGTTCGACTTCAACCGCGCCGGCAAGGTCAAACCGAGTGCGATCTTCAACCCGAGCGCGGGCTACACCTTCATCGTGAACGGCCGGGTGGTGCGGCCGCAGGTGTACGTCGAGAACGCGTTCAACCATCAGTACTTGCTCAAGGGCGCGTTCTTCAGCGGCGCCTCGGTCGGCCGCCCGCGCAGCATCCAGGCCCGGATCAACTTCGGCCTCTGATCCCGCCCGCCGCGTCGAGGCGCGAGCGCGAACCGCGCTACCGGATCATCGGCGGCCCGGCGAGCCGCCCGACGCGCAGCGCGGCGCGGGCGGCCGGCACGCGCGGCAGCAGCTCGCGCCGCGCGAGCGCATGCAGTCGCGCGCGC
>DASWUT010000823.1:0-2212 GCA_036401455.1 Gemmatirosa sp.
GCGGCGGCGACCGAGCGGCCGTTAGCTTGCCTGCCGTATGCCGTCCCCGTCGTCCTCGCCCAAGTCGTCCGCTCCGCGCGCGGCGTCGCGGCGCGCCGGCCGTGCCGCCCCCGGGTGGTTCGGCCGCCACGCCCAGCTCGTCCGCGGCGTCGCCCTCACGATCACCTTTGCCGTCGCCGCCGGGTTCGGCGCGCTCTACGCGGGGTGGGTGCTCGTCTGTCAGAACGGCACCTGCCCGTCCGTCGCCTCGCTCGAAGGCTACAACCCGCGGCAGACCTCCAAGCTCTACGCCGCCGACGGTCGGTTCGTGGCCGAGATCGGCAACGAGCGCCGCACGCTGGTGACGCTGCAGGACATCCCCGACGTCGTGAAGGAGGCCTTCCTCGTCACCGAGGACAAGCGCTTCTACGACCACGGCGGCATCGATTGGCTGCGCGTCCCCGGCGCGCTGCTGCGCGACGTGCGCTACCGCTCGTTCAAGGAAGGCTTCTCGACGATCACGATGCAGCTCGCGCGCAACGTGTTCAGCGACGACATCAGTCGCGAGAAGACGCTCGTCCGCAAGCTGCGCGAGGCCAAGGTCGCCCGGCAGATCGAGCAGCAGTACTCGAAGGACAAGATCCTCGAGCTGTACCTCAACCAGATCTACCTCGGCGCCGGCGCGTACGGGGTCGAGACGGCGGCGCGTCGCTACTTCGGCAAGGGCGTGCGCGACCTCAACCTCGCCGAGGCGGCCACGCTCGCCGCGCTCCCCAAGGGGCCCGAGCGGTACAATCCGCGCCGCTACCCAGAGCGCGCGACGCAGCGGCGCAACACGATCATCGGGCTGATGGCGCACGCGGGAATCGTCAGCGACGCCGACGCGCGCATGGCCCAGGCCTACCCGCTCGAGATGGCCGGGAAGGAAGAGAGCGGCGAGAGCGCGCCGTACTTCGTCGAGTGGGTGCGGCAGCAGCTCGAGGCCAAGTTCGGGCGTCAGCTGTACGAGGATGGGCTCAAGGTCTACACGACGCTCGACCCGGACCTGCAGGGCGCCGCCGAGCGCGCGCTCGAGTCGCAGCTCCGGGCGATCGAGGCCGGGCGGTACGGCGCGTACCGGCACCCCACCTTCGAGCAGTACGCCGCGCACGGCGCGGGCGACGAGCCCCAGACCGGCGCGTCGAGTCCGTACCTGCAGGGCGCCTTCGTCGCCCTCGATCCGCGCTCGGGCGCGGTGCGCGCGCTCGTCGGCGGGCGCGACTTCGACGACTCCAAGTTCAACCGCGTGACGCAGGCGCTCAGACAGCCCGGGTCCAGCTTCAAGCCCATCGTCTACAGCACCGCGGTGCAGAACGGGCGCGGTCCCGCGACGATCGTCGACGACGACCCGATCACGTTGGGCGACTGGACGCCGAAGAACTTCGACGGGAAGTTCATGGGCCCGATGCCGATGCGGCGCGGGCTGTACATGTCGCGCAACCTCGTCGCCGTGCGCGTCGGCTCGGAGCTCGGCGCCGACGCGGTGATCGGCGAGGCGCGCCGGTTCGGCATCACGTCGCCGATCCCCGCCTACCCGTCCATCTTTCTCGGCTCCGCCTCGGTCTACCCGCTCGAGATGGTCGCTGCCTACACCACCTTCGCCTCGTTAGGCACACGGTCCGCGCCGTTCGCGATCACCCGCGTCGAGGACCGGCGGGGCGCGGTGCTCTGGCAGCCCGAGCCCAAGCGCGACCCGGTGATGTCGCGCGAGGAGGCGTACCTGATGGTGAGCATGATGAAGGACGTGAACCAGCACGGCACCGCGTACAATGCCGTGTGGGGCGCGGGCTTCCAGGTGCCGTCGGGCGGCAAGACCGGCACGACCAACGACGGCGCGGACGCGTGGTACATCGGCTACACGCGTGACCTCGTCGCCGGCGTGTGGGTCGGCATGGATCGCCCGCAGAAGATCAAGCCCAACGCCCAGGGCGGCGATCTCGCCGCCCCTGCGTGGACCGCGTTCATGACCGAGGTCTACCGCCGCCGCCCCTCACCCGGCGACTGGGAGCAGCCCGACGGAATCGTCGAACGGCAGATCGTCGCCGGCACCACCAAGCTGTGGACGCCCGACTGCGTCGGCGCGCCGGTGACGACCGAGCTGTTCATCGCGGGCGCCGAGCCGACCGACAGCTGCGTCCCGGGCGAGAACTACGGCGCGCCGGGCGACTCGGCGGCGATGACGCCCGATACGGCC
>DASWUT010000824.1:0-6923 GCA_036401455.1 Gemmatirosa sp.
CCGCGGGGCGTGCGCTCGCGCCGGCGGACCCGCTCACGGGCGTGATCTCCGCGCCGCTCGCGAAGGCGCTCGACACGCGGCTGGATCGCGGCGAGCAGAGCATCCTGTTGCTCAACCGCCGCGGCTACTCGGGGTTCGTGCAGTGCAAGGAGTGCGGCGACGTCGCAACGTGCCCGGACTGCAGCATCTCGCTCACGTACCACCGCGCGCCCGAGCGGCTGGTGTGCCACTACTGTCAGCATCACGAGCCACCGCGTGAGCGGTGCGCGCGTTGCCGTGGGCAGACGCTGCGCCAGCGCGGGCTCGGCACGCAGCAGGTGGAGCGGTTGCTCGCCGAGCGCTGGCCGGCGGCGCGCGTCGCGCGGATGGACGTCGACACGACGAGCGCGAAGTGGGCACACGCCGAGATCCTCGACCGGGTGGGACGTGGCGAGGTCGACATCCTGTTAGGCACGCAGATGATCGCGAAGGGGCTCGACTTCCCCAACGTGACGCTCGTCGGCGTGATCGACGCCGATACGGGGATCAACCTTCCGGACTTTCGTGCCTCGGAGCGCTGCTTTCAGCTGTTGAGCCAGGTCGCCGGGCGCGCCGGGCGCGGGCCGAAGGGCGGAGAGGTGCTGATCCAGACTCGCGTGCCCGACCACCACGCGGTCCGCTGCGCGATCGCGCACGACTTCGCGAGTTTCGTCCGTGAGGAGTTGGGCGGCCGACGCGATCCGCCGTACCCGCCGACGGTGCGCCTCGCGAACGTCGTCGTGAGCGGTACGTCCGAGGCGCCGGTCGCCGAGTGCGCGGACCGCGCGGCCGACTGGTTGCGTGCGCTCGCGGTGCGGCTCGGTGCCGGTGCGGACGACGTCTCGCGTGTGGTCGTCGTCGGCCCGGCCCCGTGTCCGGTGGAGCGGATCAAGACGCGGTGGCGCTGGCACTTCCTCGTCCGGACCGGCGATGCCGGGGCGATGACGCGCGCGCTGCGGTACTTCGCCGCCCGCTTCGAGGTGCCGAAGCGGGACGGCCTGCGGGTCGCGATCGACCGCGACCCGGTGTCGCTGATGTAGGCGCCGACCTGTGTGACGGAGGGGCGTCCGTCAGGCGTGCGCGGGCACCTGCGCCGCGGCCGCTTCGAACGCGGGGCGGAGCGTCGTGCGCGCCCAGTCGGCGAACTCGGTCGGCGTGGTCGTCTCGGGAGTCCGCGCCTCGGGACGCTCGTAGCGGCTCGCCGCGTAGCCGGTGATCATCTCGCGGTAGCTCGCGACCACGCTCGGGCTCATCCCCATGCCGCGCATCGCCTCGGCGATCGCGTCGGCCGGCACCTCGACGTAGCGCACCTCACGGCCGATTGCCTCGCCGATCAACCGCGCCTGCTCGGCGAGCGAGAGGTCACGCGGGCCGTGGATCCCGACGATCGGCTGCCCACTCCACGACGCGTCGAGGAGCCACCGCGCGGCGACGTCGCCGATGTCGCGCGTCGCGACCTGCGGAAAGGCGAGATCGCCAGGCTGCGCGCCGAAGGTGCTCCCGGTTTGCGCGATCGTACCGATCGTGCCGAACGCGTTCTCGAAGAAGTACCCCGGGCGCAGGATCGCGAGATCGCGGATCACCGGCTTGAGGATCTCCTCGACCTTGCCGGCCGCGGTCACGGGCCCGAGGTCCGGGCGGTGCGCGCCGAGCGACGACAGGAACACCGCGCGGTGGACGCCCGCGGCTCGCGCGGCCTCGGCCATGTTGTGCCCGATCTCGCGATAGAACGCGGGCCAGTCGTCCGCCGTCATGTTGGGTGGCACGAGGAAGAACGCCGCGTCCGCGCCGCGCAGCGCGTCGGTGAGCGTTGCTACGTCTTCGAGGGTCCCGGTGCGCGCGTCGACGCGGTCACGCACGTCGTCGGCGAGGCGCGCCGGATCTCGGACGAACACGCGAACCGTCGCGCCAGCGGCGAGGAGCTGGTTCACGACGCGCGATCCGATGTGGCCGGTGGGCGTGGTGACGAGGATGGTGGGCATGGGTGGATCGGTCGGTGTGGGTCGACCGGCGCACAGGGTCGCGCGCCGAACTGGACCTCAAGCTAGGTTGCGGCGGTGGGACGGTCTGTGTCGGATCGTCGCTTTTTCCTTCGCACTCGTCCCAATCGATGCCGGTCGACGTGCTGTCTTCGGTGCTGCAGGACCTGCGGGTCGCGGGCAGCGTGTTCTGTCGTTTTGCCGCGCGTGGGGCCTGGGCGGTGTCGTATCCAACTTCCGCGAACGCCGGCTTTCACCTCGTCACTGAGGGCGCGTGCGAGCTGCGCCTCGTCGGCGGCGAGTCGGTCGGGACGGGCGAAACGTACGACCTCGCCGCTGGCGACTTCGTCGTCGTGCCGCACGGTACGCCGCACGTGCTGTATGCGGGCCACGCTCCCGCCGTGTCGATCGAGGACGTGACCGGGCGCGTCGGCGCCCGCGGATTGGTTGCGCTCGGCGACCACGCAGAGCTGGATGATCCCTCGGCGGGTGTCACGACCGCGTACGTATGTGGCAGCTTCCGGTTCGCGTCGCGGCGGACCCATCCGGCGATCGCGGCGCTGCCGCCGGTGCTCGTCGTACGCGCCGGGGCGGGGGACGGCCCCGCGCGGGCGGGCGACGATGCGTTAGGCCCGTGGCTGTCGGTGCACATCGCCGCGGCGATGTGCGAGTCCGCCGCCGGCCGGCCGGGGGCGGAGGTCGTGCTCGCGCGGCTGAGCGACGTGCTGTTCGTTCACGCGATCCGCGCGTACCTTGCCGACGCGCCAGCCGGGGCCGGCGGATGGATCGGCGCGTTGCGCGACCCGGCGGTCGCGCGCGCCCTCGCGCTTCTGCACGCGCACCCGGAGCGTGACTGGACGGTCGCGGGGCTCGCCCGCGAGGTCGCGATGTCGCGCTCGCGGTTCGCGGCGCGGTTCACGACACTCGTCGGGCGTCCCCCGCTCGGCTACCTGGCCGACTGGCGGATGCGTCGCGCCGAGGGCTGGCTCGCCGACGAGGGCGCGACGGTCGGCGAGGTCGCCGTGCGGCTCGGCTACCGGTCGGAGGCCGCATTCAGCCACGCCTTCCGGCGGCGGGTCGGCTCGTCGCCGGGTGCGCTGCGGCGCCGGAGCGGTCGCCACCCGGCGCCCGCGCGGTTGTAGCGCGCGGTCGAGCCGGCCACCTTTCAGGATGACTACCGTTGGGATCACCGCCGGGCGGACGGCACCCGTGCGCAGCGCCGCGTCCGACCCGCTCGGAGCGCGCACCGCGGCGGACGTTCGCGAGCGCTTTCTGCGCGACGTGCTCGCCCGCGTGCCGGCGGAACGCATCGTCGAGGCGCACCTGTTCGCGCCGCTCCGCCACGGAGGCGTCGAGAGCGGGGTCGCCGTCCTCGCCGCGACGACCGACGGCGCGCCCGACCGTGCCGCGCGCCACACTGTTTACGTCGCGCACTACCGGCACACGCTCAAGGGCCCGGAGCGCGGCCGCTGGGAGGTCGCGGTGCGCGAGGAAGCGGATGCGCCGCTGCCAGCGGTCGGCGCGGTGGTGCGCGGCGTCGGCCGCCGGGCCAACGATGCCGATGGCGCGGTCCGTCTCGACGCCGACGCGCTCCGTGCGCTCGCACCCGCGTAACCCGTGACGGCGTCGATTCCGCCGGTCGGCCTCGCCGTCGCCTTCGCGGCGGGGCTGCTGAGCTTCCTGTCGCCGTGCGTGCTGCCACTCGTGCCGAGCTACGTCACGTTCATCACGGGGCTCACGCTCGACGATCTCGGCCGCTCGCGCCGGGCGGCGCTCATCCACGCGCTGCTGTTCGTCGCCGGATTCTCGCTCATCTTCGTCGCGCTCGGTGCGGGGGCGACTTCGTTAGGCCGGCTGCTCGCGGCGTACCGCGAGGTGATCGCGCGCGCGGGCGGTGCGCTCGTCATCCTGCTCGGGCTGTTCCTGCTGGGCGCGTTCACGCCCGCCGCGCTGATGCGCGAGCGGCGGGTGCACCTGGCCGACAAGCCGGCCGGGTACTTCGGCACGCTGCTCGTCGGGATCGCGTTCGGCGCGGGGTGGACGCCGTGCATCGGCCCGGTGCTCGGCGCCGTGCTGACCTACAATCTCGCGTCACCCGACCTCGGCCGCGGGGTAATGCTTCTGCTCGCCTACTCGCTCGGGCTGGCGATTCCGTTCGTGCTTGCCGCCGTGGCGCTCGAGCGGTTCCTCGCCGTGTTCGGACGACTGCGTGCGCGGCTCGGGCTCGTCACGCGGCTTTCGGGCGCGCTGCTCGTCGTGGTCGGCGTGTTGATGCTGACGGGCACGGTGTCGCGGCTTGGAGCGTCGCTGCAGGCGTGGACGCCGGACGCTGTGCGCACGCGCCTCTGAACGGTCGTCGTCGCGGGCGTCGTGTCAGGGTGCGACGCCCGCGGCCTGCAGCGCGCCGAGTAGCGCGATCCGGCGCACAGGCTTGACGAGCACGGCCACGCACCCCGCCTCGCGGCACCGCGCGGCCGTTGCCGGGTCGTCGTGGCCGGTGAGCGCGAGCGTCGGCGGTGGCGTGAGGTTCGCTTCCTCCGCGCTGCCGAGTACCTCGAGCCCGTCGCCGTCCGGAAGGGTCAGGTCGAGAAGCATCGCGTCGTAGCGCTCGTTGCGGAGTGCGGTGACCGCGTCGGCGACCGTGGTCGCGGACCCTGTCGTGTAGCCGCTCGCCTCGAGGAGGACGCCTAACGCATCGGTGACGAGCGGGCTGTCGTCGACGATGAGCACAGCGGGGCGGCGTGCGGTCACGGTGCGTCGGGGTCGGGGCGCATGATGGCCGCGTGCGTCGCCGTCACGGGCGGCAGGGGCTGCGGGATGGTGAAGTGGAAGCGCGCGCCCTGGCCGAGTGCACTCTCGACCCAGATCCGGCCGCCGTGCAACTCGACGAGGTTGCGCGCGATCGCGAGGCCGAGGCCCGTTCCGTGGTGCCGGCGCGACGTCGACGAGTCGACCTGCGCGAACTCGCGGAAGACGAGATCGTGGTGCTCGGGCGCGATCCCGATGCCAGTGTCGCCGACCTCGACGTGCAATTCGCGTTCGTCGTCTACACCCTCGACCGCGGCGCGCACCCACACGCGGCCACCGCCCGCGAGGCCGGTGAAGTGCAGCGCGTTGCCGAACAGGTTGTTCAGCACATGCGAGAGCTTCTCGCGGTCGGCGATCACCGGCGGCAGATCGGGCGTGAGCTCCGCGGTCGCCGTCACGTGCCGCCGCTCGGCCACGGGCGCGTTGAGCGCGAGCATCTGGTCCACGACGGGTGCGAGTGCGAAGGTGCTCGGGACGAGGGCGAGCTGATCGGCCGCACCGCGCGCATAGGTGAGGATGTCGCCGACCATCGCCAGCAGCTGACGGCCCCCCTTGATGATGCCGCTGACGCTCGCGTGCTGACGCTCGGTCAGCTCGCCGAGCATGCCGTCGCCGAGGATCTCGGCGTGGGTGATGATCGCGGTGAGCGGCGTGCGAAGGTCGTGCGAGATGTTGGCGAGGAACTGCGTCTTGAGTCGATCGCGCGCCTGCAGCTCGGCGATGAGGCGGGTCGCCTCGCCGGTCTGGCTTTCGAGGGCGCCGAGGCGCGCCTCGAGCGTGTCCGCGTCGCCGCTGGTCGCGGTGAGTGGCGTGTGCTGGGAATGGGCGAGGGGACGCAGCATGCGACCAACCTACGCCGTCGCGCCCGCGCCGGCCACGGCGCCCGCCTCCGTCCCATCCTCGACCTCGGCTTCGAGCTGCTGGCGGCGCGCCAGTGCCGCGTACCGCCCGCCGCGCGCGAGCAACGCGTCGTGCGTTCCCTGCTCGACGACCCGCCCTTCATCGAGCACGAGGATCCATGCCGCGTCGCGCACCGCGCTCACGCGGTGCGTCGTGATCAGCGTCGTCCGCCCGGCGAGGGCCGTACGCAGGCCGCGCAGGATCGCGGCCTCGGTCTGCGTGTCGACGGCCGAGAGCGCGTCGTCGAGCAGCACCACGGCGGGGCGCCGCGCGAGTGCGCGGGCGATCGCGGCGCGCTGCTTCTGCCCGCCCGAGAGGTTCACGCCGCGCTCGCCGAGCAGCGTGTCGAAGCCGCCGGGGAAGTCGACGACCGTCGTCGTCAGGTCTGCGATGTCGGCGGCCCAGACGACGAGGTCGTGCGAGGTCGGCTCGGTCGCGCCGGAGGTCGCCTCCTCGAGCCGCGGCGCGACGCCGCCCTCGTTAGGCGCGGCCGGGTCGGCGACGGTCGTGCCGTCCGTTGCCTCGTCCGTGCCGTACCGGATGTTGGCGCGGATGGTCTCGGAGAAGAGGAGGCTTTCCTGCGGTACGACGCCGATCTCGCGGCGCAGCGCGTCGAGCGTGAGCTCGCGGATCGGAACGCCGTCGAGCAAGACCTCGCCCGCCTGCGGGTCGTAGAGGCGCGGCACGAGATCGAGGAGCGTGCTCTTCCCGCTGCCCACCGGGCCGACGATGCCGAACGTGGCGCCGGCCGGCACGGTGAACGACACGTCGCGGAGAATCCAGCGCACTGGCTCGTCGCGGGCGTCCGCGTTGGACGCGCGCGGGTAGTGGAACGACACGTTGCGGAACTCGAGCGTCCGCCCTGCCGCGGCCGGCGGCAACGCGCGCGGCCGCGCAGCGGCGGCGAGCGCGGGCGTCGCATCGAGCAGCTCGTTGATGCGCGCCATGCTCGCCGCGCCACGCTGGAAGAGGTTGGTCGTCCAGCCGAGCGCGATGAGCGGCCACGTGAGCATGGCCAGATAGAGTCCGAACGCGACGAACGCACCGACCGAGATGGTGCCGCGCAGCGCGAGCGTGCCGCCGCCGCCGAGCACGACCGCCGCGCCGACGCCGGCGAGCAGGCCGAAGGCGGGGTTCATGACGCCGTTGAGTCGCGCGAGCGCGATGTTGCGCCGCGCGTACTCGGCGTTGTCCTCGTCGAATCGCGCGGACTCGGCG
>DASWUT010000825.1:0-5871 GCA_036401455.1 Gemmatirosa sp.
GCCGTGCGCCGGGCCGAGGCCCAGCCGCAGCCGGCGCGCACGCGCGGCGAGGTGCGCGGCACCGTCGTCGCCGCGGCCTCCGGGCAGCCGGTCGCGTCCGCGTCGGTCGCCGTGCGCCCCGCGGGCGGCGCGGGGGATACCGCGCTCGCGGGCGGCGCGGAGGCGCACGCGGACGGCACCTTCCGCGTCGAGGGGCTCCGCCCGGGGCGGTACACGGTGCGCGTGCGGTCGCTCGGCTACGCGCCGCTCGTGCGCGCGGTGGTCGTCACCGCAGGCGGCACGGTCGACCTCGGACGCGTCGCGCTGGCCAACGTCGCCGCGCAGCTGGGCAACGTCCAGGTCCAGGCGCAGGCCGACGTGGCCACGCTCGCGCCCGACCGCAACACGTTCCAGACCAAGGACCTTCCGGCGGCCGCCGGCGGCACGGCGATCGACGTGCTGCGCAACGTGCCGCAGGTCGAGGTCGACGCCGACAACAACGTGTCGGTGCGCGGCAACCAGAACGTGACGGTGCAGATCAACGGCCGCCCGACGCCACTCAAGGGGCAGCAGCTCGGAAACTACCTCGCGCAGCTTCCGGCCAACCTCGTGGCCAAGGTCGACGTGATCACCAACCCATCGGCCAAGCAGGACCCCGATGGTGGCGCCGGGGTCATCAACATCACGCTCACGCAGCGCGCCGACCTCGGCACGAGCGGCGGCCTCCAGGCCTCGACCTCGACCACGGGGCTGCTGAACCTCAACGGGAACGTGGGACGGCAGCAGGGGCCATGGACCGGGTTCGCGAGCTACGGCTTCTTCCACGAGGAGCGCTCGTCGACGGGCACGTCCGACCAGTTCAACGGCGGCGCGAACCCGACGACGCTCTCGTCGTCGCTCACCGGGCGCCAACGTCCACAGTTCCAGAACGCGACGCTCCGCGGCGAGTACAAGCTCGCCGAGCACGACGCGATCGCCGGCGACGTGGTGTTCAACACCGGGGCGTTCACACGGTCGAGCAACGCGGCGTACACCGCCGCCGACGCATTCGGCACACCCACGTCGCGGTACGCGCAGTTCAACAGTTCGCGGTCCCCGAGTACCAACGGCGATTACGCGCTCGCCTACCGGCACACGGTCGATCCCGACAAGAACGCGTTCTCGGTCGAGCTACGGCTCAACGACTCGCACCCCGGGTTCGACAGCCAGCTCGTGCCACAGACGGTGGCGGCACTCGCAACCGCCGCACCGGGCACCCCCGCGGACGCTCTGGGCGTGGCGACGCGCACGACCGAGCGCGAGCACACGCCGACCTGGCGTCTGCAGACGGACTGGACGCGCGCGCTCGGCGCCAACACCAAGCTCGAGACCGGCCTGCTCGGCATCCAGCGCCGCCAGTCGACGGCGTTCAGCGCCACGGCCGACTCGGGCGCGGGCTACGTCGCGCTCGCGGGACAGGACAACGCGTTCACCTACCGCGAGCACGTCGAGTCCGCGTACGGTGTGCTGACGCACAAGGCGGGACCGTGGCAGTTCCAGGGCGGGCTCCGGCTGGAAGAGGCGACGACGCGGTTCGACCTCGCGGCGGCCATCCCCGCGAACGCGGGCCCGGTCGGGGGCGCCGCGACGGTGGCTGCCAGCGACGGGGCACAGCAGTTCAACAACGGGTACAAGAGCGCGTTTCCGAGCGCGCTCGTCGCCTACAACCTGGACCCGACGCAGCAGGTCAAGGTGAGCTACTCGCGGCGCATCAGCCGGCCGGATCCGTCGCAGCTCAACCCGTTCGTCGAGCGCCAGGACGCGTACAACATCTTCCAGGGCAACCCGGCGCTCCGCCCCGAGTACACCAACTCGTACGAGATGGGCTACCAGCGCTCGTTCTCGAAGGGATCGTTCCAGCTCAGCCCCTACTACCGGCGTACGCCGAACGCGGTGCGCTACATCCGCACGGTCGACACGGCGGGGGTCACGCGCGCGACGTTCGCCAACGTCGCGCTCAGTCAGTCGTACGGCACCGACCTCAACCTCTCGCTGCGGTTCGCGCGGTTCACGATGTTCGGCGGCGGGAGCGTGTTCGGGGTCTCGACGGACGCGCACAACGTGACGCCTGACGTGTCGTTCCGCGGCACGGGGTGGACCGCGCGCGGCAACGCCACGTTCAAGGTCTCGCCGCTGGTGGATTTGCAGGCGTTCGCGTTCCATCGCGGAGCGCAGGCCACCGAGGGCGGGCGGATGAACGGCTTCACGTGGAGCTCGCTCGCGCTCAAGCGCAAGCTCCGCGGCAACGACATGACGCTCACGCTCGCGGCGCAGGACCCGTTCAACCTCGTCCAGTTCGGGGGGCGCACCGTCAACGGAGATCTCATCCAGACCACGGACCAGCGCCCCGGGATTCGGTCGCTTCGCGTCAGCTTCAACTACACGTTTGGCAAGCCGCCGCAGTTGCGCCCGCAGAGCCAGGACGCGGCGCCGCAGCAGCCGGGCAGCGGCGGGTCGCCCGGCTGATCGGGCGGGCGTCGGGCGGGTCCGCGCACCCCTCGACGCCCACTGTAAGTTTGCGCCCGAGACCACGCACCTGGAGGCGCGCATGGCAACGGCCGTCGGCACCGAGCGGATCACGGCAACGGAGTTTCTGACCCACCCGGCGGTGAACGGGCCGTCCGAACTCGTGCACGGGGAGGTGCGCGTCTTGGTTCCAGCAGGAGGGCGGCACGGCGGAATCGCCGCGAACGTGTTCCGCGCGCTGGATCGCTATGTCGAACCGCGTGCACTCGGCCGCTGCTTCACCGACGGCACCGGCTTCGCGCTGCCGCCCGGCGACGACACGGTGCGCTCGCCGGACGCCGCGTTCGTCAGTGCGGGTCGCCTACCTGTCGAGGATCTGCCCGAGGGGTGGGTTCCGGTCGCGCCGGACCTCGTCGTCGAGGTGCTGTCGCCGAGCGAGAGCCACTCCGACGTGATGGAGAAGCTCGCCGATTATTTCGCGGGCGGGACAGAACTCGCGTGGGTGATCGACCCGCGCCGGCGCGGAGTGGAGGTGCACGCTGCGGGGCAGCCGGTGCGCTGGGTGCCGTGGGGGGCCGAGCTCGACGGGGCGCCCGTGCTTCCCGAGTTCCGCGTCGCGGTCGCGGCGCTGTTCAGGGGCGCGGTACCCTCGACCTAACGTCGCGCCGCCGCTGGCCGTAGTGCCTGCATGACTGCCGCGCCAGACCGCATCCGACCCGACGCCGCGGTCGACCCGTCCGTTCAGGACCGCGACTTCGCCCGCGCCGACGCGCTGCTCGCCGCGGCGGCCGCGCTCCGCACGCAGCTCGCCCGGCGCGTCGTGGGGCAGGCGGGTGTCGTCGAAGAGATTCTGCTCGCGATCGTCGCCGGCGGGCACGCGCGGCTGGTCGGGGTGCCGGGGCTCGCCAAGACGCTGCTCGTGAAGAGCGTGGCCGAGGCGATGCGGCTGCAGTTCCGCCGGATCCAGTTCACGCCGGACCTGGTACCGAGCGACATCACGGGCACCGAGGTTTTGGAAGAGGAGGAAGGGACCGGGCGGCGCGCCTTCCGCTTCGTCGAGGGTCCGGTGTTCGCCAACATCGTCCTCGCCGACGAGATCAACCGCGCGCCGCCGCGCACGCAGGCCGCGCTGCTCGAAGCGATGCAGGAGCACGCGGTGAGTGCGGCGGGGCGCACGCTGCGTCTGCCCGAGCCGTTTTTCGTGCTCGCGACGCAGAACCCGATCGAGCAGGAGGGCACCTATCCGCTGCCCGAGGCGCAGCTCGACCGCTTTCTGTTCGACGTGCGCGTCGGGTACCCGGACGCGGAAGCGGAGGTCGCGATCCTGCGCGCGACGACGGGGGCGGCGGCCCCGGCGCTCGAGTCGGTGCTCGACGCGGAGCAGACGCTTGCACTGCAGCGATTGGCGCGCGGCGTGGCGGCGAGCGAGCCGGTGCTCCGGTACGCGGCGTCGCTCGTGCGCGCGACGCGGCCGGACGACGCGGGGGCGCCGGCGCTCGTGCGCCGCGCGGTGCGGTGGGGGGCGGGGCCGCGGGCTGGGCAGGCGCTCGTACTCGGCGCCAAGGCGCACGCGCTGCTGGCGGGGCGGTTCGCGGTCGCGCCGGAGGACATTCGCCGCGTGGCGGCGCCGGTCCTGCGGCATCGCGTGCTGCCGACGTTCGCTGCAGAGGCCGAGGGGGTGGATGCGGAGCAGGTCGTGTCCGCGGTGCTGGACGGCGTCCCGGCGCCGAGTTCGGGCATCCGGGTTTGACGGGCAGCGCCGTCGTCGGCGCGTCACCCGCGGTCGGCTGCACCAGATGACGTACGCGCCGCTCCTCGACGAGCTGCGTGGGCTGCGCTGGCCCGCCCGGCGGCGGGTGCCGGGGGTGCTGCCGGGGGCGCACCCTTCGCGGCTGCGTGGGCCGGGCGGCGAGTTCAGCGAGTACCGCGCGTACCGGCAGGGGGACGACCCGCGGCGGCTCGACTGGCGGCTGCTCGCGCGGAGCGATCGGGCGTACGTGCGGCTCGCCGACGACCACGCGCTGCTACCGACGGTGTGCGTCGTCGACGCGAGCCTGTCGATGGCGTACCCGGACGCGGCGACGGTGGGGCGGGGCGCGGGGCGGTTGCACGCGAAGTGGCGGACCGCATGCGCGGTCGCGGTCGGGCTCGCTGCCGTCGCGCACGCGGCGGGCGATCCGGTGGGGCTGGTGGTTGGGGAAGCGAGCGGCTTGGCACGCGTGCTCGCGCCGCGGTCGCGGCGCGGAGTGGTGTCCGAGGTCGCGCGCGCGCTCGAGGGTGTGTCGCCGGCCGGCGCGGGGGGGCTCGCGCCGCTCGTCGCGCGCGCGGCGGGATCCGTGGGAACGCGGCTCGTGCTGATCGGCGACTTCCTCGAAGCCGATCTCGCGGCGGTGCGGCGGGGGACTGCGGCGCACGCCGCAGGTGGCGGTGAGGTCTACGCGGTGCACATCGTCGCGGCCGAGGAGCTGGAACCCCCGTCGGGGCTGCGCGTCGCGGTCGATCCGGAGGACGCGCGCACGCGGCGCGCGATGGACGCGGGTGCCCGTGCCGCATACGGCGCGACATTCGCCGCATGGCGCGCTGAGCTGGCGCGCGGGTGGCGCGATGCGGGCGCATCCTATACCCTGGTCCGAAGCGACGAACCGGTCGGGCACGCGGTGCGGCGCGTGGTACAGGGGGTTGCGCAGGATCTCGCACAGGGTCGGCAGGGCAGGGGGGCATGAGCGCATGATCGCGCTCGCGGCCGACCGGGTCACGCTGCTCGCCCCGTGGGGACTCGCGCTCGGGGCCGCGGCGGTGGGCGGCCTCGTCCTGCTCCATGCGATCACCGTCGGGCGGCCGCGGCCGGCGTGGCTGCCGACGGCGCGCTTCGCCCCTGACCGCGCGCCGCGCGCGACGCGGCGGCTCGCCCGACCGACGGACCGGCGCCTGCTCGCCCTGCGCGCGACGAGCGCGCTGCTCGCCGGAGTCGCGCTCGCACGCCCCGTGCGGGAACCCGTCCGCCAGCACGTCGCGCGCGTCGTCATCGCCGACATCGGCGACGCCGCAACGCGGCCCGCCGTGCGCGACGGCGTACGCGCGCTCGCCGGGCCGGGGGACGTCGTCGTGCCGCTGGCCGGCGTACCGCGGAGACCGCTCGACGTCCCAACGCGACCCCCCGCATCGGCCGCGGACTCCGTCGCTCGGCTCGCCGCGCTCGATTCCGCACTCGCCGATTCGGCACCTTCTTCGGACCCGTCGGTCCATCCATCTCGGGGCCAGTCAGCCGCTGCCCCGCTCTCGGCCGCCCTCATCGCCGCGCGGCGTGCGGCACCCGGGGCCGCGGCCGTGGCAGATTCGGTCGAGCTGGTGATCGTCTCCCCGCTCGCCCGCGACGCGGTGGACGCG
>DASWUT010000826.1:0-2539 GCA_036401455.1 Gemmatirosa sp.
CTCGCCGGGCTCGACCTCGACGTCGCGGCGGGCGAGTGCTTCGGACTCCTTGGGCCTAACGGGGCGGGGAAGACGACGACGATCGGGATCCTCACGACGCGCGTGCTTCCGACCGCAGGCGAGGCGCGCGTCGCGGGCGCGGACGTCGTGCGCGAGTCGGTGCGCGCGCGCCTGCGGCTCGGCGTCGTGCCGCAGCGGCCCAACCCGGACCGCGCGCTCACCGTCGAGGAGAACCTGCTCTTTCACGCGGCGTATTACGGGCTGGATACCGCGGCAGCGCGTCGCCGTGCGGCCGCGCTGCTCGACCAGTTCGGGATCGGCGAAAAGGCGGCCAACAAGGTCGACGCGCTGTCCGGTGGGCAGCAGCAACGGTTGATGATCGCGCGGGCGCTCATTCACGAGCCCGACGTCCTGTTCCTCGACGAGCCGACGGTCGGGCTCGACCCGCAGGCGCGGCTCGCGCTCTGGGACGTGCTGCGCGACCTTCGTCGCGGCGGGCGGACGGTGATTCTCACGACGCATTACATGGAGGAGGCCGACCAGCTGTGCGATCGGCTCGCGATCATCGACCGCGGACAGTTGCTCGCGCTCGACACGCCGGGCGCGCTCAAGGCGCGCGCGCCTGGCGGCACGCTGCTCGAGCTCACCCTCGATGGTGACGCGACGGCGGCGGCGGATCGTGCGCGGTCCGTCGCCGGGGTGCTGCGCAGCGAGGGCGCGGGCGCCACATTACGCGTGTACGCCGAGCACGGCGGTGCGGCGCTACCCCGGCTGCTCGAGGTCGCGGAGGCGAGCGAGCGGCAGGTGCGCGACATACGCCTCGTGCCGCCGAGTCTCGAATCGCTGTTCGTGTCGCTCACCGGACGGGCGCTCAGCTGACCCGCCTTGGGTGCACCGCGCTATCGCTGCTCCTTCCACCGCGTCCCGAACTGCCGCGTCGATGACTGCCGTCACACTTCCTGCCCCCGGCGCCGTCGAGGCGCCCAGCGCGGCCGCGCGCGTGCCCGCGGCCGCGACGGTGTTCGCGGCGCTCATGCGGCGCGACCTGCGCGCGTTGCGCCGCGAGCTGCCGTTCTTTCTGCTGCGCACGATTTTGCAGCCGCTGCTCTTCGTCATCGTGTTCGGCGCGCTCATGCCGCGGATGGGGCTCGTGAGCAGTCGATACGGCGCGGCGATGTTGCCAGGTGTGCTCGCGCTGACGCTGGGGCTCGCGGCGGTGCAGAGTGTCGCGCTCCCGCTCGTCCAGGACTTCGGCTGGACGCGCGAGATCGAGGACCGGCTGCTCGCGCCGATCCCGACGGGCCTGCTCGTCGCGCAGAAGATCGCGAGCGGCGCGGTGCAGGCGCTCGTGAGCGCGGCCGCCGTGCTGCCGATCGCGCGCCTGGTCATGGGGCCGATCCCGGGGCTGTCGCCGACGAACCTCGGCGTCGTGCTCGTCGTCGCGGTGCTCGGCGCGCTGACCTTCTCGGCCGCGGGCATGGTGCTCGGCACGGTGATCAGCCCGCAGCAGATCGGACTGCTGTTCAGCGCGATCCTCACGCCGACGATCTTCTTCGGCTGCGCCTACTACCCGTGGCGCGGTCTCGACGCCGTCCCGTTCGTGAAGTACCTCGTGCTCATCAACCCGCTCACGTACGTCAGCGAGGGCATGCGCGCGGTACTCACGCCCGGCATGCCCCACATGCCGCTCGGCGCGGTCGTCTGTGCGCTCCTCGTGCTCGGCGGCCTGTTTTGCGTCCTCGGGCTTCGCGGGTTCCGCAAGCGCGCATTCGGGTGATGCGGGTGCGGCGCGCGTCCGGGCCGCCGCGACGATGAAATCGACGTGGCCGCGCCCGGCGCACGCGCGTGGGTGCTCGGGGTATGAGTCTCCGTCGGACGGCACGACCACTCCGCGCGGGACGGCGCGACGCATCGCGGGCGACCTCGCCGCGTCGTTACGCATCGCGCACCGTCGCGCCGCGCCCAGCACCGAACGCGCTCACTAGTTTTTCCCTCATGGCGACTCATCTCGATCCCGAGCCGGCGACGCTGCCCGGCCGTTCGCCCGCGGACCTCGCGGAGCCAGACCTCACCACGCCGCACGCGGACGGCGCGCGGGACGTCGATGCGCGGAACGCGGACGCGTGGACGATCGACGACGCGCGCGCGATATACAACGTCGAGGGATGGGGCGCCGGATACTTCGACGTGAACGAGCGTGGGCGCGTCGTCGTGCGTCCCGACCGCGACCGGCCCCAGCTCGAACTCGACCTGCTCGACTTCGCGCGCGACCTCGAGGAGCAGGGCGTCGCGCTCCCGGTGTTGCTGCGGTTCAGCGACATCCTGCGCTCGCGCATCTCGCAGCTCAGCGAGCGGTTTCAGGCCGCGATGCGGGAGTACGAGTACGAAGGCGGCTACACGACTGTTTACCCGGTGAAGGTCAACCAGCAGCGGCACGTCGTCGAGGAGATCCTCGAGCACGGGCGCCCGTACGGCGTCGGACTCGAGTGTGGCTCGAAGCCCGAACTGCAGGCGGTGCTCGCTGTGTCGGAAGACGCGG
>DASWUT010000827.1:0-4101 GCA_036401455.1 Gemmatirosa sp.
GCGCGCGCGCACGCCCCTTCCGTGCCCCCGCCGCCGCCGCACGCGAGCTCTCCCGCGTCGTCTCGACGCACGTCGTTGGGGGCATGGCCCGCACCGCCCAACGCGCCGCGCGGCACGGCGCCCACGGCGCGCCGATCACTACCGGCCCCGACCAGACGGTCCTCCTCTTCTACGAGGACGTCGAGGTCGACCGACTGTTGCCTAACGATCGCCACGTACGCCGCGCCGCGCGCCGCGCCTACCACGCCGTCACGTCCGGCCAGAGCGTGAGCGGGTTCGAGATCGCGTTCCGCATGCTCCGCATGGCGCTCGAACGCGCCGGCTGCCGCGTCGTCGTCAACAACCCGGCCCTCGCACGCCGCCACCCGCACCACCCGGTCGGCATCTGCGGCTACCCGCACGTGCTCGACCGCTGGCGTCTGCCCAACCCGGCGGTCCTCGGGCCCGGCCTGTTCGACCACCCGTCGCAGGCGCCCCGCCTCATGGAGGACCCGCGCTTCCGCTCGTACCTCGTGCCGTGCGAGTGGTACCGCGACGTGTTCGCCCCGCAGTACGGCGACGCGTGCCGCATCTGGTTCGGCGGCATCGACACCGACGCGTGGCCCGACCTGACGGCGTCGCCCAAGGACATCGACTTCCTCGTCTACGACAAGATCCGCTGGAACCGCAACACCCTGAACGCGTCGCTCATGCAGCCGCTCCTCGCGGAACTCGAGCGCCGCGGCCAGCGCGTCCACGTCCTCCGGCGCGGCGCCTACGACCTCGCCGAGTACCGCGCGTTGCTCGGCCGCGCGCGGGGAGTCCTGTTCGTGTGCGAGCACGAGACGCAGGGCCTCGCCTACCAGGAAGCGATGGCCTGCAACGTCCCGATCCTCGCCTGGGATCCGGGCGAGTGGCTCGACCCGAACCGCGCGCGGTGGAGTCCCACCCCGGTGCCGGCGTCGTCGGTGCCGTTCTTCGACGCGACCTGCGGAGAGCGCTTCGCCGACGCGGCCGCCTTCCCGGCCGCCCTCGACCGCTTCCTCGCGCGTCGCGAGCACCTCACGCCTCGGGCGTTCGTGCAGCAGCACCTCTCGTTCGCCGAATCCGCTCGCCGCTATCTCGCGGCCTACACCGACGCGGCCCGGTCGTGAGCGCCCACGCTCACCTCCCGCGCCGTTCGAGCCGAACCTCTCTGTCGTATCCGCACGCCCTCCCTCCACCCGCCGTCCGCCCGCCATGATCCCCGACCACCGTTCCGCATCCGATTCGCCATCCGCCCCACGCGGATCGCGGGCCGGCCTGCCCGACGCGACTGAGCGTGCGGGCTCCGCGGCACGGTCTGTTCACGGTATCGTGCTCGCCGGGTCCTATTACTGGGGCGAGGGAGCGTTCGAGCGGCTCCTGCGCGGCCCGCTGCTCCCCGTCGCTCAGCGCCCGCTCATCACCTTCCCGCTCGCCTGGCTGCGCGACGGCGGAGTCGCGGCGGCCACCATCTGCGCCAACAGCTCGACGCCCCTCGTCGAGCAGGCCCTCGGCGACGGCGCGGCGCTCGGGATGAAGCTGTCGTACCATGCCGACGCGCAGCCGCGCGGTCCCGCCGGCTGCGCACGCGACGCCGCTGCACTGACGCCCGCCGACACGTACGTGCTGGTCGAAGGCGCGATGATCCCGTCGGTCGACCTCGGCGCGCTCCTCGCCGTGCACCGCGAGTCCGGCGCGGTCGCCACGACGGTGGTCGAAGTGGACCGCCGCCGCGCCGCCGTTGGCACGCCTCGCCGCGGAGCGCCCGGCGGCATCTACGTTTTTGAGCGCCATGTGCTCGAGAGCGTCCCCGCCGCCGGCTTTCAGGACATCAAGCAGGGACTGCTCGAACGGCTCTACGCCGCCGGCGAGCGCGTGCACGTGCACGAGATGCGCGGCCTGTCGCCCCGCATTCTCGATTACGCCAGCTACGCGGCGGTCAGCGGCTGGCTCATCGCCACCGCGGCGCAGCGCGCCGACTTCCGCGACTACGTGCCGGTCGGCGACGGACTCCGCCACTCCACCGCCACCGTCGACCCGAGCGCGCGGCTGATCGGCCCCGTGATCGTCGGGCCGGGCGCGTCGGTCGGCCCGGACGCCGTCCTCGTCGGGCCCGTGAGCATCGGCGCGCGCTCCACCATCGACGCCGGCGCGGTCGTCGCGCGCTCGAGCGTGTGGGAGCGTTGCTGCGTCGGCGCGGGCGCGCTGGTCGACGCGTCGCTGCTCGCGCACGCCGTCGTCATCGCGCCTGGCGAACGCCTGATGAGCGCCGTCGAGGTGGTGGACGCGATGGCCCAGGTCACCGACGTGCTCACGCCGCCGCAGGCCACGCCGGACGTCGGCGAGGTGCGCGTTCCGCGCGACTTCACGCTCTTCCCGGGGCGCCTCGCGCCCGGCCACGTCTCTGGCTGAGGCACCCGACCGACCGTGCGAATCATCCCTCTCCTTCTCGACGCGCGCGCTTCCTACCTCGGGAACGAGGACAGCGCGTCGTCGCTGCTCCTGTTGCCGACCGGCACGGGCACCGTGCTCGAGGAGGTTGCCGAGCGCATCGCCGACGTCACGCAGCACGCCCCGCTGCTGCTGCCGCGCTTCGAGGCTGGGCCACGCTACCTCGACGCGGTGCGCCGCGCCGTGCCCGGCATCGCCGCGGTCGTCGGCTCCGAGGTCTTCCGCGACCCGCTGTCGCGCTTCGATCCGTCCGACACGCTGCTCATCGTCTCCGCGGACTGCTATCCGCTCGACGGCCTCGACCTGCGTCCACTCATCGAGGCGCGCGTCCGCGATTCGCGCATCCTCCGGCACCTGCTCGCCTTCGAGACGGCGCCGTTAGGCGCGAAGGAATTCGTGCAGCCCGGCGCCGATGGCCGGCTGCGGCGCGTGCAGCGCTACTTCGAGCCGGTCACCTGGCCGTTCCCGGCGGGGATCGTCGCGTCGTGCGTGCCGGTCTCGTGCGTGCTCGTCGCGGGCGAGGCCGAATGGACCTCGCTCACCACGGTGCGCACGTCCCTCGCCGCACAGGGCGTCCCGAGCCAGGACGTCACCTACCACGGCCGGCTCGTGGACCTCGGCGACGAGGCCGGCGCGCTCGCGTTGGCCGAACGCCGGATCGTGCAGCTCGTCGACGAGGCGAGCGCAGCGCGCCGCTCCACGTCTCGCGGCGGCGCGGCCGACACGTCGTTGCTGGCCACCGAGGGCCCGCTCGTCCTCGGCGCGGGCGTGCACATCGACCCGTCGGCGCGATTCGTCGGGCCGGTCGTCGTCGGTGACGACGTCCGCGTCGAGGCCGATGCGCTCGTCGTCGGCCCTGCGATGCTCGCCCGCGGCGTGCACGTCGAGCGCGGCGCCACGGTCGCCCAGTGCCTCGTCACCGACGGGGCGCGCGTCGCGAGTGGCGCGACCGTACGCCACCGCGTCGTCGCCGACGGCGCGGGTGGCCGCGATGACGCGCCGCGCGCTCAGGGCCAGCGGCGCGAGACGCGCGGCGGCACCCCGGCGCCTTCCGCGCCGGCGCGTGTGTCGTCGTACCCGCGCATCAAGGCGGCCGTCGAGCCCGTACTCGCCCTCGTCGCGCTCGCGCTGCTGGCGCCCATCATGCTCGTCTGCGCGCTGCTCGTCGCGCTCGACTCCGGGTTCCCGATCTTCTACGGTGACCGGCGCGAGGGGCGCGGCGGTGCCGCGTTCCGGTGCTGGAAGTTCCGCAGCATGCGCCCCGATGCGGACGCGCTGCAGAAGGCGCTTGCCGCCGCGCAACAGCTCGACGGCCCGCAATTCAAGATGGATCGCGACCCGCGCGTGACGCGCGTCGGTGCGTGGCTGCGCCGCCTCAACGTCGATGAACTGCCGCAACTGTGGAACGTCGTACGCGGCGAGATGAGCTTCGTCGGCCCGCGCCCGTCGCCCTTCCGTGAGAACCAGATCTGCATCCCCTGGCGCCACGGCCGCCTCTCGGTACGCCCCGGCATCACCGGGCTCTGGCAGGTCTGCCGGCGCGACCGCGGCGCCGGCGACTTCCATCAGTGGATCCACTACGACCTGCTCTACGTTCGGCACGCGTCGTTCGCCGTCGATCTCCGGATCCTCGTCGCCACGATCCGC
>DASWUT010000828.1:0-3776 GCA_036401455.1 Gemmatirosa sp.
TTGGTCGAGTCACTGGCCGCGATGGTCACGGTGACGCCGCCTGCGGGTGCAGGCGCGCCGAGGTACAGGTAAGCGTAGGCCTGACTGCTGCGCAGTCCGGCGCCGAGGTACTGCGGTAGCGTGCCAAAGGTGATCCCCGCCCCGGTGACGGAGACCGACTGCACGCTGGTGCTCACCGTCGCCGCGCCGGGCGCCCTGACGCTCACCGTCGTCGAGCCGCCGCCGGTGGGTTGGAACGCGACGCCACCGCTCGGCAGATCGGTCGGCGTGTTTTGCTGGCCGACCGCGATCGTCGCCGTTGCCGTCCGCGCGGTCGTACTGCTCGTCTTGAGCTGCCCGACGCTCGCCTGGCTGCTGGCGAAGGTGACCGTGATCGGGTGGCCGCCGGGACGCACCGGCTGCGCGCCGGCGAGGTAGGTGTTCCCCCCGGTCGTGTACGTCGGGCCGACGTAGGCGTAGAACGCGGTGGCCGGCGTGAGGGTGGTGGTCGTCGCGGGCAGGCCCGCAATGGCGAGGCCGGGACGGGTAACGCCGATGGCCGTGGTCGTGCCGGTGGCATAGCCAGGCGCGCTCGCGGTCACGGTCGCGGAATTACCCGCGGCGCTTTCGACGCCGTCGACGTAGAACGTGGCCGTCGACTGGCCCGCGGCGACGATCACCGTGGCCGTGCCGTGTCCGACCGTCGCGGTCGACGTCGCCGGGGCGACGAGCAGCCGGGTCGAGTCGCTTGCGCGGATGGTCACGGTCGCGCCGCCGACGGGCGCCGGAGCACCGAGCTGCGCGTACACGAAGCTCGAGGAGCGGAGCCCGGCGCCGAGGTACTGCGGGACGTAGACGAAGGTGATTCCCGCCCCGGTGACGGTCACGGTTTGCGCGCTGTTGGCCACCGCCACCGCGCCCGGCACGTTCGCACTCACCGTGGTCGAGCCGCCGCTGAGCGGCTGGAAGGCGACGCCGCCGCTCGGCAGGTTGGTGGGCGTATTCTGCTGGCCGGCGGCGATGACCGCGGTCACGCTCTGGGCCGTCGTCGCGTTCGTCTTGAGCCTGGCAACGTTGGCCTGGCTGCTGGCGAAGGTGACGGTGATCGCGTGGCCGCCAGGACGGACCGGCTGCGCGCCAGCGAGGTAGGTGTACCCATTGCTCGTGTACGTCGGCCCGACGTAGGCATAAAACGTCGTGGCCGGCGTCAGCGTCGTGGTCGTCGCCGGCAGGCCGGCGACGCCGACCCCCAGCCGCGTGACGCTGATCGCGCTCGTCGTCGCGCTCGTGTAGCCCGAGGCGGCGGCGGTGAGCGTGGCCGTGCTGCCGCCGGCGCCCTCGACGCCGTCGACGTAGAACGTGGCCGTCGACTGGCCCGCGGGGACGATCACCGTGGCCGTGCCGTGTCCGACCGTCGCGGTCGACGTCGCTGGGGCGACGAGCAGCCGGGTCGAGTCGCTTGCGCGGATGGTCACCGCCACGCCGCCGTTGGGCGCGGGGGAGCCGAGCTGGATGTACGAGTACGACCCGTTGCGCAGGCCCGCGCCGACGTACTGCGGCAGCGTGCTGAAGCTGAACGTCGGCGCGTTCGCGATCGACACCGGGATGCTGTCGCGCGTGACGGCCGGGTTGGTCGCGCCGTAGGCGACGAGGCTGGCATTGCAGGGCGTTGCGGTCGTGCCGCCGTAGGCGAGCGTGACGGTCGCGTTGACGAGGCCTGCGGGGATCGTCACCGAGGCGGGCACGCGCACGCAGCCCGAATCGGTGGAGCGCAGCCCGACGGCGAACCCGCCGGCCGGGGCGGCGATGCTGCTTCCCGCGCTCTGAAGACCGATAGTGATGGTCTGGGTTCGGCTCGCCGGGAACGACGCCGAGCGGTCGGCGAATCGCAGGTCGGCCGAGACATTGGCCCGGGTCACCGCGCGTCCGTAGGTCGCGCTGGTGGCGGACACGTTGGCGCTGCCGACGCCGACGCCGGCGAGGGTCGCATTGACCGAGCGCGAACCGGCGGGGATCGTCACCGTCGGGGTGGTCACCTTCACGAGCGTGGTATCCGCGCTCACGACGGTGATCGTAATCCCGCCACTCGGCGCGGGCGTCGCGATGGTGATCGGGAGCGATGCGGTCCCTCCGTAGGGCACGGTAATCGACCCCGCCGAGGCGAGCAGGCTCGCCGTCAGGTAGCGGGTCGAGGTTCCGGTACCGCCGCGGCTGTTGGTGGCCGACGCGGTGATCGTTTGCGGACCGGCGGGGAGCGTGACGGAGATCGTCGCACCGGTCCCGAGCGGCGCGGTGCCGAGGGTGCTCGTCCAGACGATCCTGGCCGAGATGTCGCCGTCGACCGAGTCGGTCGCGGTCCCGCTCAGCGTCGTCGGAGCGCCCGACGGCACGTACTGACTGTCGGCGGCCGGCGCGGTGATCGTGACAGCTGGCGCGGACACGCCCTGCGCCCGATCCATCCGGAAGCGGATCGGCAGCACGCTCGCGTTGCCGAGCGGGACGATGTTTGCGGCGGCGAGCCCGGCCGCGGTCTGACCGCTGCCTGGCTGTTCCGCGTCGGCGTAGGCCAGGGGCGTGCGGCCGTCGCTGATCGTGATGCGGTACACCTGGCCGGCCGTGACGCCGGCGGTCGGCCAGTCGACGCGGTAGAACTGGCCCGCGCCGCTGACCGTGATGGCGGGCTTGGTCGTCCGCGTGTCGTAGTGCGCGACCGGGTTGCCGACGCAGGCAGACCCGTTCCAGGCGCAGACGTCGACGACGGCGGCGCGGGTGGCGTCGAACGCGCCGGGGTAGCTGGTGCGCGCGGGGGCGAGCGGGGGCAGGAGGGCGACGCTGATGCCGCCGGCAGAGCCGGTATCACTCCGCGCGGCGGCGGGGTCGCCCTGCGCGTCTGCTGGAGCGACGGGGTTTCTCGCGTCGCCACAGCCAGAGGCGACGAACGCCACGGCGGAGGCAGCGGAGACGGCCGCGGCGAGCCAGCCGCGCACGGCGTGCGAAAGAGGGGAGCGCATGTCGGCTCCGCTCAGGACGTCGCGCCGCGGCGGCGCCGTGCGCTCCGCCACAGATAGAGCAGGACCGCGCCGCCAGTCGCCAGCGCACGCGTGTCGGGCTCGGGCACGACGCTCGCGACGCTCGCGACGCGGATGAATCCTTCGCCGGTGGTGTAGCCGGGCGCCTCGTCGCGGAGCACGACCTGGAGCACGTACGATCCCGGGCCGAGGTCGAAGGTGCCGTGCGACAGTCGCGCGTCCGTGAACGCGACGTTCGGGTCGAGGATGCTCGTATCGATCCCGCCGGCCACGGTTGGCGTGGCGAACGCGGGGGTGGACGCGCCGTTGACGAAGACGTCGAACGCGTCGCCGGTCACGCCGTCGTCGGTCAGGCTGACGGTGACCGGGCTTGCGGTGCTGAAGGTGAACGGGGCGCCGTCGACGGGCTGTCCGGCGCCGAGGAAGAAGAGGAACTGCTGCCAGCTGTTGTCGACCGGGATCGCGGTCTGCGCGACGGCCCGCGACGGCGCGCCGGCGGCGACCGCCGCGGTGAGGAGTGCGCCAGCGAGGACGCGGGCACGGGATCGGAAGACGAGCATTCAGGACTCCAGGCGAAGGGACGCAATGCGGCACGTCGTCGCGATGGCCGGAGCCCGAGGGATCCCGGGATGTCTCGCGGCCGCGCGTCGATCGGCGCGGCCAACTTGCCCCTGCGTCTCAATCCGGAGTCATACGGTGCGCACGCGGGTGATTTGATCTCGTTTGACCTGGCGCGCTCATGCAGAGAGGGGGTGGCGCACGGTGCGC
>DASWUT010000829.1:0-2760 GCA_036401455.1 Gemmatirosa sp.
GATCTACCTGGATCCGACGTTCTTCCGGATCCGCGGGATCCTGCTCTTCGGCGCGATGGCGGTGTTCGGCGTCTGGTTCGTCTACCAGTCCGTGCGCCTCGACGTCGGGCTCATCCCCGACGAGGGCGCGGGGTGGGCGGCCGGGATCCGCGCGGGGATGCGGCGCGGCTTCGCGGCCGAGCGGCGTGAGCTGCACACCACGCACTCCGTGCTCGGCAAGCTCGCCGTCGTCCTCTGCATGCTGTACGGCTACGGATGGGTGATCCTCTCGTGGGATTACTCGATGTCGCTATCGCTGCACTTCCAGAGCACGATGTATGGCTGGCAGGTGTTCATGGGTGCGTGGGTCGTGATGCTCATGTTCCTCTCCGTGCTCATGCGCCTCTGGCGCTCGCACCTCGGAGCGCAGTCGCTCATCACGGACAACCACTACCACGACGTCGGGAAGCTCTGCTTCGCGTTTACCGCGTTCTGGGGCTACGTCACGTTCAGCCAGTACCTCGTGATCTGGTACGGCAACCTCCCGGAAGAGACGCACTACTTCCGCCTGCGCCTCATCCACCCGTGGGGCTTTCTGACGACGTCGGTGTTCGCGATGATGTTCGTCGTCCCGTTCTTCACGCTGCTCAGCAAGGCTGCCAAGCTGTTCTCGCCGGTGATGGCGACGGTCGCCTTCACGTCGATCCTCGGCCTCTGGTTTCACCGCTACCTCGAGGTGTACCCCTCGGTGTTCGGCGAGGTGGCCAACATGCCGTTCGGCTTCTACGAGATCGGCATCGGGCTCGGCATGCTCGGGCTCTGGGGCTTCTGCTACATGAGTTTCATGGACGCGTTCCCCAAGATGCGCGTCGCCTTCATGACGTCGCCGTACCGCGACGAGGTGCAGGTCCCGGTGGACGCCCGGACGATGGAGCCGCTGCCGGCGCACGAGTAGCACAGGCCCAACCCCGGCGGCTATATTCCCGCCGCCGGGGGGTTAGCTCAATTGGTAGAGCAATTCGTTTGCAACGAATAGGTTAGGGGTTCGAGTCCCCTACCCTCCACGTCGTCGCAGCTTCGCACCGTCGCGCGCCATCATGGGACTCCCTGTGGTGGCGCGCTTCTCGTTCTCCCGCCCATGACCGTCACCGCCCCGTCCGCCGCGCCACCCACGATCGGCGCCCCCGCTCCGGACTTCACGCTCGCGAGCACGGGTGGCGCGCCCGTCTCGCTCGTGTCCCTCCGCGGCCAGCGTGTCCTGATCGCCTTCTTCCCGCTCGCGTTCACGAGCACGTGCACGGCCGAGATGTGCGCGTTTAGCGACGATTACGACGCATTTGCCGACGAGGGAGTGACGGTGCTGCCTATCAGCGTCGATTCGGTTCCGACGTTGAGCGAGTTCAAGGCGAAGCACGCGCTCAAGACCGAGTTCCTGAGCGACTTCCGCCGCGACGTGTCGCGCGCGTACGGCGTGCTGCTGGAGCACACCTTTTTCGCGACGCGCGCGTACTTTCTGCTCGACCGGGATGGGATCGTGCGCTGGTCGCATGTCGAGGAAAATCCCGGGCTGCGCCGGGACGATGCGGAGCTGCTCGCCGCGATTCGCGCCAACTCCTGAGCGGGCGGGAACACGCGCGCCGGCGATGCGGCGGCGCGTGACCCGGCCCGCGACGGGGGCGTCGTGGGTGAGCGCCCGGCCGGCCAGCCGTCGTGCTTCCCCGATCTCACCGTCGTTGCCGTGACCACCGCCGCATCCTTCCGCCCCTATGACGCGTCCGACTCGCGGGCCGACGCGCTCCTCGCCCGCGTCGCCGCGGCGATCGCTGCCGCGGGGCCCGAGCCCGACGCGTTCGTGCCCGCCGCCCTCGGCGCGATCGTCGAGGCGACGCATGCCAGCGGCGGCGCGATCGTGGCTGGCGCGCCGGACGCGCCCGTCGTTCGTTGGCACGTCGGCGCGAGCGGCGCGACGTTCGCCGGCGAGGCGACGAGCGAGACAGGCACGCGACGCTTCGCGATCCCGCATACCAGCACGGATCGTGGTACGGCCGAGCTCGTGCTGGTCGCGGCCGCCAAACCGGTCACGGACGTCGCGCTCGGTGCGCCGCTCGCGTTGCTCGGCGGCGTGCTGGGCGCCGCGGATCGCGCGCAGGACCTCGCCGCCGAGGTCGACGCGCAGGTGCGCGCGGCGGCCGACGAACGCGACTTCGCCGCCGCCGTGATCGACGCGCTGCCTGTTGGCGTGTACGTCACGGATCGCGAGCACCGCGTCCGGCTCTGGAACCGCAAACGCGAGGTCGACACGCTCGGTGTCGCGCGCGAGGCAGCGATCGGTCGCACCGTATTCGAGGTGCTGCCGCGGCAGGACGCGGCGCTCGTCCGGCGCGAGCTCGACGACGTCCTCGGCAACGGCGTCGTCCGCCAGATCGACACGGAGAGCACGGCCTCGGGCGAGGCGCGGATCTATCGCCTGTCCAAGATCCCGATGGCCTTCGGCGCCGACGAGCCGACCCACGTCATCACCCTCGGCGAGGACGTCACCGAGTGGCGCTCGGCGCTGGAGCGCACCGCACAGGCCGAGAAGCTGGCCGCCGTCGGGCAGCTCGCGGCGGGCGTCATGCACGAGATCAACAACCCGCTCGGCACGATCGCCGCGTGCGCCGAGACGATGACCCTCGCGCTGAGCGAGCTGCCGCGTGAGCAGCATCCGGCCGGGTTCGCGGAGTACCTGCGGATCGTCGATCACGAGGTGCACCGCTGCCGCCGCATCGTCGACGGGCTGCT
>DASWUT010000830.1:0-2387 GCA_036401455.1 Gemmatirosa sp.
GGGCGTTAGGCCGCAACAGGCGGGTTCGTTTTGCCGGGTCCCGGTCGTGCCGGCGCCGGCGCGCCCCGCCCGGCTCCTGGGCGTGGCGGCCCGCTGACGCGGGGCGCTATCTTCGCGCATGGACCTGGAGTTCGAGTGGGACCCGGCCAAGGCAGCCGCGAACCCCGGGAAGCATGAGGGCGTGACGTTCGAGGAGGCGATGACCGCCTTCGGCGATCCGCTCGGCGGCGTGGTGGACGACCCAGCGCACTCCCTGGGCGAGGTGCGACTCGTCCTGCTGGCCGAGTCCTCGCGCGGGCGGGTGTTGGCCGTCATGTTCACGGAGCGCGGGCCCGAGCGGGTCCGCCTTATCAGCGCACGCCCCGCCACCCGCCCCGAGCGCCGCAGCTATGAAGCCGGTTTCCGCTGACCCCGCCGCCGACCCCGCTCCGGGGCGCGACCCGGACGAGATCGCGCCCGAGTACGACTTCCGCGGCGCCCGCCCGAACCCGTACGCCGCCCGGTACGGGGCCGGGGCGCGGGCCGTGGTGCTGGAGCCGGACGTCGCGGCGGCCTTCCCGGACGCGGCCGAGGTGAACGCGGTGCTGCGGGCGGCGGCGGCGCTGATCCGGGCCCACGAGGGCGCGCGCGGGCCCGGCCGGGCGGGGGCCGACGCGGCTGCGGCCTAACGAGGCGTTGAAGCTGCCGGGTATGCAGGGACGCTCCTGGCCCGCCTTCGATCGCCGGTGGGCCGCAACCGGCGATCCGCCGTGAAGGCCCGCAGCTTAACTTGGGCGTTGGGCGGCAACGAGGACATGTTCTATCGAGGGTCGTCTCCTGGCGTCCGTTGCGGGTGTGCTCGACCACCGCGGACAGTCGACGTGGATGGCGTGCGGCACCTGCCTGCTGGACCCGACCACGCGTTCCTGCTGGACCCAACCACGCCATCATGCTGGACGCAAGCAACAAGCGAACCCTGCTGGTCGCCACCGTCGTGTTCCTCCCGCTGCAGTTCCTGGTCGCCGCATTCTCGAGCAAGGAGAAAGGGTTCCTGACGGCGTTGGCGGCCGGGGTGTTCTACGTGCTCGTCGACCACATGCCGGAATACCGGGCGCGGCCGCGCTTCTGGGCCGCGGTCGCCGGGCTCGCGGTGGCCCACGGCGTCGTCCTCTATGCCGTGCGGGTGCCGGACCGGATCGCGCCGGCCGGAATCATGCTCACCCCGTTCGCGGGCGCCGACGGGCTCCTCATGTACCTCGCCCTCCGGTGGTGGATGCGCGACCGCGCGTGACCCGGCGCGCGGAAGTCGGTCTGGTGTGCCGCGCGGCGCCGGGAGCGGGAGCGCGCCCGGCTGGCCGCCCGGACGCCCCGGCGCGCCTGCCGCCCAACGAGGCGTTGAAGATGACAAAGCCGGCCGACGCGCCTCAGCAGGCACGGCCCAGCACGGCCGGCTTTGCAGCTTAAATTTGGCGTTAGACATCACACTTCGTTCGTCGTACGGCATGATCACTCACCCTAGTCGCGGTAAAGCTCCCCTCGGCCGCTGGGCTGAGGCGCAGCGTGCGCGGCCGGTCAGCGCTCGCGACGCCCGCGTCGCCACTTGGTGGCAGTGGGTGCGGCGCGACGCCGCCGAGCGTTGGACCGCTCAGCGCAAGGGACGCGACCTGTTCGTTGTCGCCGCGCTCACTCCGGTGTGGTGGCTCGTCGCGCGTGTATCGAGTGTTGAGAAGGGCTTCCTGGCGTGGTGCGTGGCCATGGGGTTCTACGTGGTTGCCTCGGAACTGTGGGGCTACCGGCGGACCGCCCGGTTCTGGGCGGCGCTCTCCGCGCTGGCCCTACTGCACGTCGTCGCGCTGTGGGCCGTGTCGATTCCGGAGCGCCTCGGGAAGAGCGCGATCGACGTTGCGGTCGCCGACGGGCTGCTCGTGTGGCTGGTCCTGAGAGGACTCATGCGGGGCGTCCGCCCCGACGCGTGACGTCGTGGTGCGCGTCGAGGGCCGGCGGCGCAGTGCGACCACCCGGGCGTGACGGGCCGTCGCGCCCGCGATGCGGCATGGGCAGGGTGCCGGCAGGGGCGGGGCCAGCATCGGCTCGCGTGATGTCTAACGTGGCGTTGCTGCTGCCGAGTATGCAGGGACGCTCCGCTCCTCCGCGGACGCCGTCGTGCGCTACCGTCGTTGCGCTAGGAACACTCGCAGCAGAACTTGGGCGTTAGGCCGCAACGAGCTGGATCGCTGCGCTATGTTCCGGGATGGCATACGCGTTCGATTGGGACCCGGACAAGGCGGCGCGAAACCTGCGCAAGCACGGCGTCTCGTTCTCCGAGGCCGCGACGGTCTTCGCCGACCCGCTCGCCGCCACGGTTCCGGACCGCCCCCACTCGCTCGGCGAGGCACGTTTCGCCATCT
>DASWUT010000831.1:0-2197 GCA_036401455.1 Gemmatirosa sp.
AGCGACCGCGATGCAGCTTCACGACGGCAGCGACCCGACCCTCCGATTTGGCACCGACGACGACGGACCACGCGGGCACGACGACGGTCGCGGAGACACACGCGCCGTGACCGCCGCGTGGTCCGACGCACACGCGACCGCGCCGTGGCGACCCGTCCGGAGCGTGGCCGAGGAGGCGATGCGGGCCGGCGCGTTTGCCGCTGTCGGCGGAGCACTCGCCCTCACCGTGGCCGACCTGCAGTTCGGCGAGCCGCTCATGACGCCGGCCCTGTTCGGATACGGCGTCGCGCGCGTGCTCGGGTCGCCCGCGCTCGCTGAGTCGATGCCCGCCGCGCTCGTCGCGTACGCGGTGGTGCATCTCGCGGCCTTTGTCACCGTCGGCGCAGTTGCCGTGGCGATTGTCCGCCGCGCCCGGCGGGCCCGCGCGCTGTTAGGCGCCGCGCTCCTGCTCGGCGCCGCTGCGGTGCTCGCCCTCGACGGCGTCAGCGCCGTGCTCGCGCGCACGAGTCCCCTCGTCGCCACGGCCGTGTCCCGGTGTATGGGCAGCGACGCGCTGGGATTGCTGCTCCTCGCGGGATGGATCTGGCACGCCCACACCGGACTCCAGTTCGCGCGCACCGAGCACGTCGGCGGCGCCGAGCCGCAGCCGATCTACTGACCCGAAGATACTGACCCGACCTCGACAGGAACGCCCCCCATGTCTCAACGCTCCATGCGCCCGCTCCGCGTCGCCGCGTGCATCGCGGTCACGTTTCTCGCTGCCAGCACCGCCGCCGCACAGGCGCCTGCGCCCGCGCCCGACAGCGTAGCCGAGAGTCCGCGCGCTGCCGACGCTGCGCCCGCCTTCTTCCTGGTGGACGACGCGCTCCTCACCGGCATCCCCCTCACGGCCGCGCAGGCGCAGCAGGTGATGAGCCTGCGCGCCCTACGCGCCGAAGAGGTCGCGGCCATCCAGCCCGAGGTGACCGGGGCGGTACGCGCGATGGCGCGGGCGCACGCGCGGCACGACGAAACGAGCCGGCGACTCATCTTCGCGATGCTGCAGACCAACATGGTGCAGGCTCGCACGTGGGCGATGGTCGCGACCCGGGTGCTGCTCACGGACGAGCAGCGTCCCCGCTTCGACGCGAACGCGCGCGCCCTCCTGGCGGGGCAGCTGCCCCTCGAGCCGACCGCACGCCTGGACGCACCGTCCGCGGGCGAGCCGTCCGACCGGAACGCATCCGTGACGACCGCCTCGGCTGGTACGCCGCGCCGCATCGCGGTCCGGCTTCCGCACGCGCCGGCCGCCCTCTGAGCCAGCCCATCGCGCGGACCGTGGCGCGTGTGGTCGCGAGGCGCCGCGCGGGCGCGATCTGGGCGGCGCTCGGGCTGCTCGTCGCGGCCGGGTGTACGGCGAAGGCCGCCGCCGAGCGCTGGCGCTGGCAGCCAGACGCCACCGTGGTCCACGTCGACACCGCGTACACGAGCGCCGGCGTCCGCATCGCCGTCGAGCGGTTCGCGCCGGCGGACGGCCGGTGCGCGCCACGCACCGCGGCGTCGGCGCGCACGACCGCGTGGCATGGCTGCCCTGCGGTGCTCGTGCTTCACCCGAGTAGCGGGCTCCAGAGTCCGGGCGGTGCGACGGTCCGGCGCTGGGCCGACGCGCTCGCGCGGGGTGGCCGGGTCGCGTACGTGGTCCACTACTTCGACCGCACGGGCGATCACGCCACCGACGACGCGCGCGAGGACGCCGTGTTCCCCGTGTGGACCGCGGCGCTCGTCGACGCGGTCACGTGGATCCGGTCCGATCCGGCGGTCGATTCGACCCACGTGAGCGCGTTCGGCTATTCGTTAGGCGGGTACCTGGCGCTCGCGCTCGGGGCCACCGACCCGCGCGTCTCGCGGCTCGTGGTGCTCTCGGGCGGGCTGTTCGACACCTGCAGGCCGCGACGCCTGCCGCCCACCCTCCTGCTGCACGGCGGCGACGACCGCGTCGTGCCGCTCGCGGAGGCGAAGCGGGCCGCCCGGGTGCTCGAATTGTTGGGCGTCACGCACCGGCTCGTGGTGTACCCGGAGCGATCGCACGGACTCTCCGCCGACGTCCTGCCTGATGCGATGGAGCGCGTCGCCGCGTTCCTCGATACGGCGATCGCTGCACACGGGTCGGGCCTCGTGCCCGCCCGGTGGACGCCCGCAGCGACGTCGTCCTCGATCG
>DASWUT010000832.1:0-4032 GCA_036401455.1 Gemmatirosa sp.
AGGAGGACGTCGAAGCCGCCGGCCGCGGCGGCGTCGGGGAAGTGCCAGGCGAAGCCGAAGGGGAGGGCGCCGCCAGCGGCGAGCGCGGCGCGTCGGCGGGCGAGGGCGCGCACGTCGGCGCGGAGCGCGGCGAGGCGCGCCGTGGTCGCGCGGTCGGGCGTGCGGCGGGCGCCGAAGAGATCGCGGGTGCGGAGGGCGTCGAGCAGGTCGCGGCGCGCGTGTCGCAGTTGGGCGAGGGCGCGGTCGAAGGTGGCGAGCGCGTGGGCACGTTCGAGGGCGTCGAGTCGGCGCGCCGCGGCGAGCTTGCGCGGCCCGGCGAGGGCGGCGTACCGGGAGCGGAGCGCGGCGGTGCCCGACGCCCCGGCGTTCGGCACGGGCGCGGTCGTGCCCCAGGGGGCGCCGCCCCAGGCGTGTCGCGTGAGGGCGGCGAGGGCCGGTGGGACGGCCAGGGCGTCACCGACGCGGACGTTGTGATCGAGGTTGGGGAGTGGGGGGACGCGGTCGGGGTCGCGTTCGTCGTGGTCGATCACGACGGAGAGCCAGAGGCGGAGTTCGCAGAGCCAGACCGCGGTCGGGTTGACGTCGACACCGAAGATCGAGGTGGCGCAGACGGCGCGGCGGAGTTCGGAGGTCGGGCGCGGGTCGCCAGCGAGGGTGTGGAGCGTGGCGAGGCGTTCGAGCGCGTGGACGAGAAAGGCGCCGGAGCCGCAGGCGGGATCGAGGACTCGGAGGTCGGCGAGGCGGGCGCGGAGACGTGCCGCATCGACCGCGTCGAGCGGGCGGCCGGCGAGTGCCGCGTCGACGGCAGCGGGTGCGGTGTCGGCACCGCGGTCGCCGGCCAGGAGTGCGGCGCGGAGGGCGGCCGTGGTCGCGTGGTCGACGAGGGTCTGCGGTGTGTAGAAGGCGCCCGACGCGCGCCGGTCATCGGCGTGCATGAGGGACTCGAAGGCGCGGCCGAGCATTTCGGGGTCGACGGCGGCCTCGGACCAGGTGGTCGAGTCTTCGCGGGCGGTGAAGCGGTGGCGGCCGAGGAGGGTGACGACGAGGGCACCGAGTTCGGGGTCGCCGAAGCGGGCGGTGCGGAACCGGCGTTCGAGGCGGGTGGGGGCGAACAGGCCGCCGTTGAGGAAGGGGATGCGGCCGAAGGAGCGCGCGGTCGTGGCGCGGTGGCGGCGTGGAGTGTTGAGCGTGCCGAAGAACAGCGGGCGGAGGACGCGGTCGTGGTAGCGGCCGCCCGTTGCCATGCAGGCGTCGAAGTGGCGGGCGAGGAATGCGGGGTCGCCGTCGAGCCAGTGCTTGGCCTGGAGGAACGCGAGAAAGAGGAGTCGGGTCGTGTAGACGAGCGCCAGTTCGCGCGCGGGTTCGGCATCGGCGAGGCCGGTGGAGCGGGCGAGCGCGTCGACGGTGTGTTCGAGGGCGTGGTAGAAGCGGGCGCCGAGTGCGTCGCGGCCGAGCGCGTCGAGCCAGCCGGCGTGGGTGCGGAGGTCGGCGGTGGCGGCTGATGTGGTTCCGGCGGGGTCGGGGTCGGCGCAGGCGGCGAGCGCGCGGAGCGTGTCGGCGTCGCTGTCGAGGACGCGTGCCGGGTTGGACGTGAGGGCGACGACGCGCGGCCCGCGCGGGGTTGGGGACCAGGCCGCGAGCGTCACGTCGCCCGCGTGCGGGCCGTCGTCGGTGTCGTCGCGGAGGACGAGGAGCCAGAGGAGTTCGGGCGCGTGGCGTGCGAGGGTCGTGGCGAGGGCGCGTGCGGTGTCGCGGAGGGCGCGGGGCGTGGAGCGGCCGTCGACGTCGGCGAGGAGGGCGCGGAGGGCGCCGGGGCCGGTCACGAGGCGGGCGCGGATCACGCCGGCGTCGGTGAGTCCGGCGCTGGCGCGGGTGGCGCGCGAGAGAGTGACGGGCGGGCCGTCGACGCCCGCGGCCGCGGCGAGCGGGGCGAGCGCGGCGAACGAGCGCGCGTCGGCGAGGAGGCGGGCGGCGTGGGCGAGTTGCACGCCGCGACGGTAGGGTGGTCGCGGCGCGGGGCCGAGTGTGAATCGTTGCGAGGTGGGCCGAAATCGTGCGGCGCGGTCGGCTGCGAGCGTGAACCGTCGCCGTCAGGCCGCGCCGACGGCGGACTGGTACTCGCGGCCGCGCCATTCCACCCGCTGGCCGCGCGCGATCGCCTGCAGCGCGATCGCGAGGTAGACCAGGGCCCCCGCTGGGAACGCCAGCGCCCAGAGCGGTGACAGCTTCACCCGGGAGTATGCCGCGGCCCAAAACCCGAGTGTCGCGGCGAGGGCGATTCCCATCCCGAGCGCCTCGCCGGCCCCGACGCGGTCCGGGGCCAGCGCGTACTCGACGAGGCGCGCGATCGGGTAGAGCTGGGCAACCGCCGGAAAGACGAGGAGGAACGGGAACAGGAGCTGGCCGAGCCGGCCGAAGGGCATCGCCTCGCGGCCGCCAGCGAAGACGTTCTTCCGCCACCCGGCGACGAGCTCGCCGAGCGAGGTGTACATGCGCGTGCTGAGCTGGGCCTCGCCGCGGACGAGGTGGACCGGAAGGCCGAGCGCGAAGGTGCGCTGGGCGAGCTTGAGGTCCTCGACGACGACGTCGCGGACGGCCGCGTGCGTGCCGACGTGGGCGTAGGCGTCGCGGGTCATCATCAGGCACTGGCCGTTGGCGATCTTGTCGACGGTGCGTCGGGCGTTCGAGACGCGGTCCGCGCCGCCGTATCGCCCGGCGATGACGGCGAACACCTGCGGCTGGACGAGTTTTTCCCAGACCGTGTCCATCTCCTGCGTGCCCGCGACCGAGAGCAGGGCCGCGCCGCGCGCGCGCAGTGCGGCGACCATGCGCGGCACGAGGTCGGGCGCGTGCACGGTGTCGGCGTCTGCGAAGAGGAGCACGTCGCACGTCGGCGCGTCGGCGCGCACATCCGGCGTGCGCACGGCCGCCCCCTGCGCGCACGCCCACTGCTTGCCCATCCACCCCGGCGGGAGCGGCGGCGGGACGAACACGTGGAAGCGTGGGTCGCCGGCCGCGGCCGCGGCGGCGCGCGCGGCGGTGTCGTCGTCGCTGTGGTCGTCGACGACGACGAGCTCGAGCCGCGGGTACGTCGTCGCGAGCACCGAGGCCACGCAACGCGCGATGTTACGCGCCTCGTTGCGCGCGGGCACGACGACGCGCACCCGCGGCGCGTCCTCCGGCGACTCGGCGGGATAATCGTCGAGCGTGACGCGGTCGCGCGTCCGCCACGCGACGAACGGAGGGATGACGAGCCACGCCAGCGCGTGGCCGAGCCCGACGAGCCAGATCGGCATGCGGAAAGGAGTATCCACGCGGTCGCGGCCGCGTGCGGTCGCGGCCGCGTGCGGGCGCCGGCCGCGCGCGGGTCAGGGTGCGTCGGCGCGCTTCGGGTCGCGGTACGTGTCGCTCGCCTGCTGCTCGCGCGCCGACAGGCCGCCGGCGTCGGCGCTCTCGTCCTCATCGTCACGTGGGGCGACGCTTCCGGTCGCGAAGCCGGTATCGTTGCCGTACCCGCCCTCGCCGCGGCGTTCGTCCTCGCCCTGGCGTGCGACGCCGTGCGCGGGCGCCTGGTTGTCGGGCCGCGGCGCTCCGGTGCTCTGAGTTCCGCCCTGCGACACGTTGTTCTCGTCGGCGCTCTCGTCAGCCATCGGTCCCTCTGGAGTTGGGGTGGACCGGGGCGCGGGGGCAACGCGCGTGCCCGGCGGACGCGCGGCCCTAATTTCCGGTCGATGTCGGCCACTTTCCCCGAGCTGCCGCTCGCGCTGGCACCGCCCGCGCTCGCGCCGGGCGCGCGCGTCGCGCTGGTCGCGCCCGCAGGCCCGCTCACCGCCGCCGACCTCGAGCGTGCCGTCGCCACGGTCGAATCACTCGGCTGGACGGCGGCCGTCGGCGCGCACGCGCTCTGCCGCGACGGCTACTTCGCGGGCCGCGACGCGGATCGCCTCGCCGACCTCAACGGCGCGCTCACCGATCGGCGCGTCGATGGCGTATGGTGCCTGCGCGGCGGGTACGGCACGATGCGCCTGCTCG
>DASWUT010000833.1:0-3669 GCA_036401455.1 Gemmatirosa sp.
CACCGGGGCGGTGCAGCACCTGTTCCGGTGCGGGGTCCGGCGCGACCCCGACGCCGCACCCGAGCGCGACGCGACCACCGCACGGCCCTACTGGAGCCGCTACCCCGTGCTGTTGGGCGGCCGGACGTGAGCTACCACGCCACCGTCGACAAGGACGTGTGCCTTAGCGCCGGCCGCTGCGTCGCGGACGCGCCGGACGCCTTCGTCTTCGACGACGACGAGCTCGCCGACGCGGTTCCCGGCCACCCGGGGCTGTCCGACGCCGCGCTCGTCGACCAGGCCAGGGCGTGCCCGGCAGGCGCGATCGTCGTCCGCGACGAGCAGGGCGCCGAGGTCGAGGTCGGCTGATGGACCTGGGCATCGCGGGCCGCAAAGCCGCGGTGGCGGCCGCAACCGCAGGCCTGGGCCGGGCCGCGGCGGCGGCGCTGGTCGCGGAAGGCGTCGAGGTGACGATCTGCGGCTCGGACGCGGGCCGCGCCGAGGCCGCCGCGGCCGAGTTGGGCGCCGCATGGGTGGTCGCCGACCTCACCGATCCCGAGGCCGCCGCCCGCTTCGTCGGCGACGCCGCCTCCACGATGGGCGGGCTCGACATCCTCGTCGTCAACGGGCCGGGGCCGCGCGCGGGGACCATCGCCGACGTCGCGCCGCAGGACTACCAGGCCGCGCTGGACCGCAGCTTGCTCGCGCCGGTACGGATGTGCCTCGCCGCCGTACCCGGGATGCGCGCGCAGCGGTGGGGCCGGATCGTCGCGATCACGTCGCTGGGGGTGCGCCAGCCCTACCCGACGCTTGCGCTCTCCTCCGTGGCGCGCACCGGGGCCACCGGGTTCCTCAAGACGCTGGCGCGGGAGATCGCGGCCGACGGCATCACCGTCAACTCGGTGCAGCCGGGCCTGCACGCGACCGCCCGCGCGACCGCGGTGTACGGGGACGACCCGCCGACCGGTGAGATCCCGATGCGCAGGCCCGGCGCCCCGCAGGACCTCGGCGCGGTGATCGCGTTCCTCTGCTCCGCGCAGGCCAACTACCTCACCGGCGTCGCGCTCCCGGTGGACGGGGGCACCTACCAGGCACTCCTGTGATCAGGGCGAACATCGGGTGCGACGATGGAGCGCCAGGCGGGGTGGCGGAGGGCAGGGGAGATGTCCCAGCAGAGTGTTATCGAGGAACTGCAGCGCCTGGGCATGTCCGGGTACGAGGCCAAGGCCTACGTGGCCCTCGTCGGCGCGGGCACCCCGTTGAACGGCTACGAGGTGGCGAAGCGCTCCGGCGTGCCGCGCAGCACCGTCTACGAGACGTTGAGCAAGCTCGTCGGCCGCGGCGCCGCCTATGAGGTGCGCGCGGGCGAGGCGAGCGTCGGCTACATCTGCCTGCCGCCGAGCGCTCTTCTCGACCGAATGCGCCGCGAGTTCGACCACTCGATCGACACGCTGCGCTCCGCGCTGCCGCAGGTGGCCGCGCCGCCGCAGGTGCGGCTGATGCACAGCCTCGCGGATCGGTCGTCGCTGCTGGCGCGGGCCGAGGACGTCGTGGCGGCCGCGCGCAACGACCTGTTCCTCTCCGGGTGGCCGCAGGAAGTGGAGTCGCTCAAGCCGTTGGTACGCCGGGCCGCCGAGGAAGGAGTGGACGTCTCGGTCGTGTCCTTCGGCGAGGACCGCGAACCCGTCGGCCACACCATTGCCCACCGATTCTCCACGCCGGAGGTGGTGCTGGAGAACCTCGGCTGCAGGCTGCTCGTGGTCTCGGCCGATCGCGAACAGGCCGTGATCGGGGGCATCGTCAACGGCGACGCCTGGGGCGTGTACACCGATGACCCCGCCGTCGTGCTGGTCGCCGTCGAGTACGTGCGCCACGACATCGCCATGCACCTCATCGCGGAGAAGTTCGACCTCGAGGACTTCGAGCAGTTCTGGACGTCCGATCCGGCGCTGCACCGGCTGCGCGCCGACCACGGAGCGCCCGCGGCGCTGCTACGGCACAGCGCAGGTGGCGCTCAGCAGCGACGTCCACGACGGCGGACGTCGGAATAGTCCGCTCAGGCGTTCGTCACGCCCAGCGAGAGCCCACCGTCGATGGTGAGGACGGCGCCGGTGGCCCACTCCGCGCGGGCCAGGTACTCGACGGCCTCGGCCACCTCGTCGGGGGTGCCGCTGCGGCCCAGCGCGTGCGCGGCGCCCAGGCCGCGCATGCGCTCGGCCGCCTCGGCGTCATCGAACAGCCCCGCCCGCTGGTTGAGCTCGGTGAGCACCCCGCCGGGACGCACGCAGCTCACCCGCACGCCCTGCGGGCCCAGCTCGGCGGCAAGCACACTGGTGAGGGCCTCCAGCGCACCTTTCGTCGCCGCGTAGGGGGAGGCGCCGGGGAACGCGCGCTGCGTGTGAACGGAGCCGAAGAACACCACGGCGCCGCGCCGTGTCCGCAGGTGCGGGAGGGCGAGGCCGGTCAGCAGCATCGGCGCGATCGTGTTCGAGGTGAACACGTCGACCAGCTGCTTCTCGTCGAGTTCCTCCAGAGGCCCGCGGTACATGTTTCCTGCGCTGTGCACGAGGAGCTCCAGCCCGTCGCCGTGCCGAACGGCGGCGTCGACCATCCCCTGCCGGTCGCGCCCGTCGGTGACGTCGCCGGGCACGGCGAGCACACCAGGGCCGGCCGCGTCAGCCACAGCCTGAACTCGGTCTGGACGCCGCCCGGCGACGGTGACCCGGGCTCCTGCGGCGGCGAGCCGGGCGACCACGGCCGCCCCGATGCCCGAGCCGCCGCCCGTGACCAGTGCGGACATTCCCGCGACCGACCGCATCACGCCGCCTCCTCTTCGCCGAGGCCCGCCGTCCAGCGGATCGCCCTGCGCACGATCTCGCGGTGCTCGGGCACGGCGTACGACGGGAGGTCGTGGCCGAGTGCGTCGTACACGACGCGGCCACCGCCGTAGCGCCGCGCCCACAGCAACGGATGGCCGTCGGCGACCAGGAGCGGTTCGACCGGGTCAGCTCCGTGATCGAGGTCGCTGCCGTGATCGAGGTTGCTGTAGCGCTCGTCCACGACCCCGAAGTCGGCGAGGCCCGCGACCAGCGGGTGCGCGGGCGCCGCCACCTCGACGGCCAGGTCGCCGAGCGGGGGGTGGAAGGAGCGGCCCCATCGCCACGCGCCGCCCAGGGTGGTGCCCCATTCCGGCCAGTCGTCGAAGCAGATGCTCGCCGTGTGCATGCCCAGCACGCCGCCGCCGCCGCGCAGATGCGCGGCCAGCGCGGCGCGGGCGTCCGGGGCGGGGCTGACGCCCTCGGCGGCGGCGCGGGTGCGGTAGCGCTCCGGCGTGGCGGGCCCCCGCATCGTCCAGCGCAGGGCGTTGACCACCAGCAGCCTGGCGCCGGGGAGTGCGCGCAGCCCCTCGTCCACGTCCTCGTGGACGTCCGCGGCGAGGCCTTGCTCGCCGAGCAGCGCGACCAGGCACGCGGTGGTGGCGGGGAAGTCGTGCGTCGGGCCGCCGGTGAGGACGACGGCGCCTGCGGGTGGCACGGACGCGACCTCCCCCGACGAGCACCCTGCGCGGACACGACGTTAGGAATCTAACGTCGCTGCCTGGTCACAGCAAGCACGGCCCAGTAGCGTCGTTTCCCGAACAACGACGGAGGGACTGCCGTGACGCAGTGGGCCGTGGTCACCGGCGCGGGC
>DASWUT010000834.1:0-3105 GCA_036401455.1 Gemmatirosa sp.
AGACGCGCGAGTTCCAGTTCGACCAGCGCCCCGCCCCGGGCGCGTCGGGCGGCGACAACCCGCTCCAGAGTCTGGTCGCGCCAGACTCGGCGGCGATGCCCGGTGCGCGCCCCGGCGGCGCAGCCGCTCCGGCAGTCACACCGGGCGGCAGCCCGGGCGCACCGCGGCGACACTGACGCAGACGAGCTGCGTCAGATACTATTTTCGCAGTTTGTGATCAAGCAATGGCGCATCAGGCGGTCTGCCCGGTGCGCCGCTTGCGTTGCGGGCCAAACACTCCGACGCCGCGCTGCGGCGCGGGCCCCGTCCGCTCACGTTCCGGAGGACCGATGCCCGAACCTCACGACGCCGATCGACCGGTGAATCCACTCGGCGAGCCGCCGGTCTCGTCCGACCGGCCGGAGCGGCGCCGGCGGCGTGTGCTCGGCAGCGAGCGCAACCCGCGCGTCGCGGCCGCGCAGTTTGTGGCCAGGTACCGGCTCGACCCGTTCCAGCGGGCGTTGGCCGGGCTCGCCGTCGCGGTGTTCGGGGCCGACGCGACCGTCGTGGCGCACCTGCGCGCGGACGGGCGGAAGCAGCGCCTCACCTTCGTCGTCGACGCCGCCGATCCGCAGGCCACCCTCGACTACGCGCGGTTTCTTCCGCGTGAACAGTCCTTCTGGACGGCGTACGCGCAGCTGCCCAAGCCCGACGTGCCGTTCGCCGTCGCGATCCGTCCTGCGCGGGGCTGGTGCCGCAGCGAGGCGCTCGCGCCGCTGTTTGCCTACATGCCGGTGCGTGACGACGTGATGTGACCGACTGCGACCGCGTCAGCGCAGGCGACGCGCGGTCGCATCGAGGAGTGCGCCGCGCAGGGACCGGATCGACCGGCCCCGCGCGACGCGGTAAAGCGGTGGCAGCGCGACGTCCGTTCGTGCGGGCGTCCGCGCGAACGCTCGCGCAGCGACAGGCCCGGGCGGTGGTGCGAGGTCAGACGTCGACGGCGGCAGGAGCGGCTCCGAGCCTGCGACGTTGACCGAATAGCCGAGATCCGCGAGGCTCAAGATCGTGAGGCGCGACGCGGGGTGCGTCGGCGTCTGGGCGAGATAGCCGGTCATCAGCTCCGACCGGAACACCGACGAGCGCCAGTGCGCGCCCGCCGTGCCCGCGCCGCCAACGTTCTCGACCGGCACGGTGGAGCCGTCGAGGGTGAAGCCGAGCGTCGCGCTCCCCGCCTCGCCTTGCGGTCCCGCGTACTCCGGGTCGAGCGTGCCGTCGTTGGTGAGGTACGAGTGGCCACCGGCCACGTTCCAGAGCGTGCCGATCCCGAGCACGTGTCCCATCTCGTGGCGGATGACGTCGTACGCCGTCCCATCGTTCACGAGCCCGGAGAAGTCGGCCGAGTCGAACCGCATCGTCCCGACCACCGGCAGCCCGGCGAGTTGGGTCGCCGGATCCGTCCGCAGTACGCACGGGCCGGCGGCTCCCAGGATGTTGCTCGTCCCGTCGATGCTATCGACGCGGAAGAAGATGGTCACGCCCGTCGACTGAATCGACAGCGCGGGTGTGCCGTCCCCGCAGCTTCCCGCCGCAAGATCGAGTGGCTGACTCGGCAGGGATGCCGTGATGACGGACTGCCAAAACTCGGCTGCGCGGGTGAAGACGGCCGCGTAGCGCGGGTCGACGACACCGACCTGCACGAGGTCGATGTGGAACGCGCTCTGGGCGACCGGGGCGATCGTGACCGGAAGCATCTGACCGACGCCGCGCCCCCGGAAACTCGCGCGAACGGCGATCTGGGCACTTCCCGCCGTGCCGGCCGTGACGGTGCCGCCGACGAGGGCGGCGACGGCCGTGTTGTCGCTCGCATACGTGACCGGGTAGGCGATCCGGTTCCCAGTCGAGTCGAAGACGGTCGCAGAGAGGGCGACCTGTTCGCCAGGGACGGCGTCGATGCGCGTGGGAAGCACGCGCAGCCTCGCGGCCGGCGCGAGCGAGACGAGGGTCGGCGTGGCGAGGGTGAGCGGCGACGCGCCGCCGGGCAGCCCGTTCACCTGGGCGGTGACGACGGCCGATCCCGCACCGACGAAGCGCACCACGCCGGCCCTGCTCACGCGCGCGACCGTCGTATCGGACGTGGTGAACGTGAGCGTGCCGATCGTACCGCGGCGGCCCGACGCATCTGTCGTCGTTGCACCGAGGGCGACCGTGTCACCGACGATGGCCGAATCCGGTTGGGTCGCGAACGCGATGCGCGTCGGCACGACGACGATCGGCGCGGGCGATCCGTCGCCGCTGCAGGCGGCGACGATCGCGCCCATCGCAAGGGACGCGGTCCGACGTCGGGCGCCGGCGAGGACGAGCGTGGGCCGCATGGCGCGGAGCGGGGGCGTGAAGGGTGGGAACCGCCAGACGAGGGCGGCGCGGATGGACGAAAGTTCGGGGGCGCGACTAGGTTGCGACAGGTTGGAGGGCTGGCAGAATGGCTATTGCAACGGTCTTGAAAACCGTCGTCCGCAAGGACTTGTGGGTTCGAATCCCACGCCCTCCTTGGTCACGCGCCGCAGCGTTGCGCGCCCCGGCGTCACGCGCCCCGGCGTTGCGCGGCGTGGCCTCGCGTGCTGACCGGATGCGCGCTCGCGCGGCGAGTCGTCGCCCGGAACACGATCGCTGACGCCCTCGGTACTCCGCGGGACACAGACCGCGGGGCGTCGCGCGTCCCCCTGCGGCGCCGCCGTGTTTGTCGCTGACGCGCAGTGCTCACCGCGGGTCGTCATTGCGGATTCTTTGCGCCTGCGGTACTGTGATCGGTCGCCTTCACCGGGTATACCGCATGCGCCGAGCAGTCCGCGTTCCCACACTGTCTGCGATCCTGCTCGCGGGCGGTATTGCCTCCGTCGCCGGCTGCGGCAGCAGCGACTCGACGAGCCCGGCCGCGCAGTTTCCCGGGACGTACTCGCTCCGGACATTGAACGGCCAGTCGCCGCCGTTCGTCAGCCAGGACACCGCCGGAACGGCTGCTCTCACGTCTGACGTCTACACGTTCAACGGCGACGGCACGTTCACCGAGCAGTACTCCGGGACGTTCACCCCGACGGGCGGCACGCTCACGCCCGAGTCGTACGC
>DASWUT010000835.1:0-10661 GCA_036401455.1 Gemmatirosa sp.
AGCATGTCGTAGCGCTGCGTCGCGTCCTCGTGGAGCCAGCGCACGACGTCGAGGGCCCGCGCGGGATCGATCTGCACGGACGTCTCGCCCCAGACGACGTCGACGCGCTGCACGACGTCGCCGAACTGCGCACGAAGTGCCGCGGCGCTCGGGTTCGGCTCGCCACCGCGATGGGGCAGCGCGACGGGCGTGCTCGGCGCCGCGCTCCCGGGCGGAAGCGCGGAGCCGACGGTGTACGGGCGGTACGTGACGGCCATCAGGACACGTTCGAGGTCGGGGTCGCTCGCGACGGGTTCAGACGTTGGAGCGCGTCTGGTGCACCGAGTTGCCGAAGTTCTGCGCGAGCTCGTCGATCGCGGACGGCGGGATGTAGAGCTGGCTCGAAGGATCCGGGTCGATCTCGACGTGCCGCGTGTCGTCGCGGAGCCGCTCGTTCTTGACCTTGTCCTGCAGCAGCATGATGCCGTACATGAGCGACTCCGGCCGCGGCGGACATCCGGGCACGTAGACGTCGACCGGGATGATCGTGTCAATTCCCTGCACCACCGCGTAGTTGTCGAACATGCCGCCGGTCGACGCGCACGCGCCCATCGCGATCACCCACTTCGGATTCGGCATCTGCTGGTAGATGCGCCGGATGACCGGCGCGAGCTTGTACGGCACGCGGCCGGCACACAGGAGCACGTCCGCCTGACGCGGCGAATAGCTCAGCCGCTCCATGCCGAAGCGCGCGAGATCGAAGCGGCTCGCCGCCGTCGCCATGAACTCGATCGCGCAGCATGCCGTGCCGAACGGCATCGGCCATAGCGAGTTCGAGCGCGCCCAGTTGACGAGAAAGTCGAGGCGCGTCGTCACCCACGAATCGGGCGACGCGTCCGCGACACCGCGCCGGGTCGCCGGCGCTTCGGGCTTTGTGATCAGTCCCACTGCAGTGCTCCCTTCCGCCAGACATAGATCAGGCCGACCACGAGGATCGCCATGAACACCAGCATCTCGCCGAGCCCGAAAAACGAGGCCTGCCCCATCGGGCAGCCCACCGCGGTGAGCGGAACCGTGCACGACAGCTGTCGGTACCACGCGCCCCACGGGACGAGGAATACCGTCTCGATGTCGAACACGATGAACAGCATCGCAACGAGGTAGAACTTCACGCTGAACCGCTCGCGCGCGTCGCCGAGTGGCGCGATCCCCGACTCGTACGCCTGCTGCTTCACCGCATTGCGCTGTGGCTTGACGGTGATCGCGCTCAGCACGATGAACGTGGCCGCCATCGCCGTGACGATCGCGATGAGCAGCAGGATCGGCAGGTACGCGCGCGTCACAGTTGAGGCTGTCCCGAGGTGCGTCGTAGGCTCGTGAAAAGATTCACAAACACAGAGGTAAGCTAGTGGAACCGTGCCGCACCTGCTACCCGACGTATGACGTGCGGTCTACGCGATCGCGGCGGTGGTTGCATGCACGCGGCGCGCCTATGTTCCCGCCCCACGCCGCCCATGCGCCCGCGGCGTCGCCGCACCGATCGCGGCGCCGAATCCGCCATTCGCACCTCCGCTCATGACCATTCAGTCCGACCGTTGGATCACCCGCATGGCCCGCGACCACGGCATGATCGAGCCGTTCGAGGGGCGTCAGGTGCGCTCGGGGGTGATCTCGTACGGCGTGAGCTCGTACGGGTACGACATGCGGGTCGCGCGCGAGTTCCGCATCTTCACCAACGTGCTGAACTCGATCGTCGACCCGAAGGCGTTCGACCCGAAGTCGTTCGTCGAGTTCGAAGGCGACGTGTGTATCGTACCGCCCAACTCGTTCGCGCTCGCGCGCTCGATCGAGTACTTCCGCATCCCGCGCGACGTCGTCACGATCTGCGTCGGCAAGAGCACCTACGCACGGTGCGGCATCATCACCAACGTGACCCCGTTCGAGCCCGAGTGGGAGGGGTACGTCACACTCGAGATCTCGAACACCACGCCCCTGCCCGCGAAGATCTACGCGAACGAGGGGATCGCCCAGGTGCTGTTCTTCAGGGGCGAGGAAGAACCGGAGGTGTCGTACCGCGACAAGGCGGGCAAGTACCAGGGTCAGGTCGGCGTGACGCTGCCGAAGCTCTGATTGTTAGCGGAATAGCCCGAACGCGTACACGAGGCCGACCAGCACGGCGAGGGCGATGATCGCGAGCGCGATCGGACTCAGGCCGCCACCGGAACCGACGCGCGCAACGACCGGCCCCTCGCCCTTCTTGAGCCCGACCGGCGCGTACTCCTGCGTGCCGTCGGGCTCGGTGCCGTGGCCAACGCCCCACGTCGTCTTCTGCACCGCATCGGCGCCGCCGAGCGCGGTCTCCGAGTCGGTGAAGGGGCGATCGTCCGGTGGACGCTCGTTTCGCTGCTGATTGCCAGTCCCGCCGCTCGCGCCGCCCGCGGCCCCAAGGTTGGACGTCGCGACGTTGGCGCGCGGGCCGGTCTCGAGCACGTCGCGGTCGGCCGTGTCATGCGGCGCCTCGCCGCGCACCGTGCCAGCCTCATTGGCGACGGCGCGCGCCTCCTGGATGTTCATTTGCGGCCCGCCGCGGCGGATGCTCGCCTCGCCGGGGGTCATGTCGTCGGCCATGCTCGTCCTCTCCGCTCAGGTCACGGGGTCGACGGGGGGTGAGGCAGCAAATGGGCCAGCGCCATGGCGTTCAGGCACCGGCCCGCGTGGATGCGCCGCGGCGCGGACGATGGCGCCCCCCCCGCGGTCGCGGGGGTACCACCCTCGATCTCAGCCGGCGTATTCCGCCGCTGCGGATTGGCTGGCCGACAGCGATGCGCGGATGAAGTCACGGTCCATCCGGCTGATCACGTCGATCGAGATCGACTTGGGGCAGGCCTCCTGACACTCGCCGTACCAGGTGCAGTGGCCGAAGCCTTCGAGGTCCATCTGCTCGACCATCTCGACGACGCGGCGGAAGCGCTCCGGCTGTCCCTGCGGAAGCAGCCCGAGGTGGCTGACCTTGGCGCCCGTGAAGAGTGACGCGGAGGCGTTGGGGCAGGCTGCCACGCACGCACCACAGCCGATGCACGCGGCCGCGTCCATCGCCGCGTCGGCATCTGGCTTTGGGACGAGGATCTCGTTCGCGTCGCGCGCGCCGCCGGTGTTGGCGGAGATGAAGCCCCCTGCCTGAATGATCCGGTCGAACGCGCCGCGGTCGACGACGAGATCCTTGACGATCGGGAACGCGCGCGCGCGCCACGGCTCGACGACGATCTCGTCGCCGTCCTTGAACGACCGCATGTGCAGCTGACACACGGCCACGCCCTTGAGTGGCCCGTGCGCGGCGCCGTTGACCATCATCCCGCACGACCCGCAAATCCCCTCGCGGCAGTCATGCTGGAACGCGACGGGCTCCTCGTTGCGCTCGACGAGCGTCTCGTTGAGCGTGTCGAACATCTCGAGGAACGACATGTCTGGCGTGATACCCGGCACCTCGTAGGTGACGAGCTTACCGGCCGCCGTCGGCGACGCCTGGCGCCAGACGTGGAGCGTGATCTTCACGGGGAGTGCCTCACTTGTACGAGCGGGTCGCGAGCTTCACGTTCTCGTATTGCAACGGCTCGCGGTGCAGGCGCGCGGTCCCGCGTTCGCCGCCGTGTTCCCACGCCGCGACGTAGGCGAAGTGCTCGTCGTCGCGTAGTGCCTCGCCGTCTGGCGTCTGGTATTCCTCGCGGAAGTGCCCGCCGCAGCTCTCCTCGCGGTGCAGCGCGTCCTGGCACATCAGCTCGCCGAGTTCGAGGAAGTCGGCGACTCGCGCCGCGATTTCGAGCTGCTGCGCGAGGCCGCCGGTTTCGCCGACGACGTTGACGTTCTCCCAGAACTCCTCGCGCAGCGACGGGATCCGCTGCAGCGCTTCGGACAGCCCGCTTCGGTTGCGGGCCATCCCGCACTTGTCCCACATGATGTGGCCGAGCTCGCGATGGAACGACGTCGGCGTGCGACGGCCCTTGATCGACAGCAGGGTGGTGATGCGCTGCCGCACGGCATCCTCCGTCGCGCGGAACTCGGGCGCGCTCGCGTCGACCGGGACCGGCTTCACGCCGGCGAGATAGTCACCGAGCGTGTAGGGGATAACGAAGTAGCCGTCGGCCAATCCCTGCATGAGCGCCGAAGCGCCGAGCCGGTTGGCGCCGTGGTCGGAGAAGTTCGCCTCGCCGAGCGCGAACAGGCCCGGAACGTTGGTCATCAGGTTGTAGTCGACCCACAGCCCCCCCATCGTGTAGTGCACGGCGGGGAAGATGCGCATCGGCTGCTTGTACGGGTCCTCGTCCGTGATGCGATCATACATCTCGAACAGGTTGCCGTAGCGCTCCTGGATGGTTTTGCGACCGAGGCGCTGGATCGCATCGGCGAAGTCGAGGTAAACGCCCAGGCCGGTTTCACCGACGCCGCGGCCCTCGTCGCAGACCATCTTGGCCGAACGGCTCGCGATGTCGCGCGGCGCCAGGTTGCCGAAGCTCGGGTAGCGGCGCTCGAGGTAGTAGTCGCGCTCGTTCTCCGGGATCTGCGCCGGCGGACGCTTGTCGCCCTTCTTGAGCGGCACCCACACCCGGCCGTCGTTCCGCAGCGACTCCGACATCAGCGTCAACTTCGACTGATGCTCGCCGCTGACCGGGATGCAGGTCGGGTGAATCTGCGTGTAGCACGGATTGCCGAACAGTGCGCCGCGTTTGTGCGCGCGCCAGATCGCCGTCGCGTTCGAGTTCTTCGCGTTGGTCGACAGATAGAACACGTTGCCGTACCCGCCGGAGCAGAGCAGGACTGCGTGCCCCGCATGCGTCTCGAGCTCGCCCGAGCGAAGGTCGCGCACGACGATGCCACGCGCGACGCCATCCACGACGACGACGTCGAGCATCTCGTGCTGCGTGTACATCGTGACGTTGCCGCGCGCGATCTCCTTCTCGAGCTGCTGGTACGCGCCCAACAGCAGCTGCTGCCCGGTCTGGCCGCGCGCGTAGAACGTGCGGCTCACTTGCGCGCCGCCGAACGAGCGGTTGGCGAGCAGGCCACCGTACTCGCGCGCGAACGGGACGCCCTGCGCCGTCGACTGGTCGATGATGTTCACCGACACCTCGGCGAGGCGGTACACGTTCCCCTCGCGCGAGCGGAAGTCGCCGCCCTTGATCGTGTCGTAGAACAGGCGCTGCACCGAGTCGCCGTCGTTCTGGTAATTCTTCGCCGCGTTGATCCCGCCCTGCGCCGCGATCGAGTGCGCGCGGCGCGGCGAATCGTGGTAGACGAAGCACTTCACCTTGTAGCCGAGCTCGGAGAGCGTGGCCGCGGCGCTCGCGCCGGCGAGGCCCGCGCCGACGACGATCACATCGTACTTGCGCTTGTTGGCCGGATTGACGAGCCGGATGTTCGCCTTGTGCTTCGACCACTTCTCGGCGAGCGGGCCGGCCGGGATCTTCGAGTCGAGCGTGACGGTGCCGGCCGGGGCCGGTTCGATCAGGGTAGCCATCGGTCGGTGCCTGAAGTGCCTAACGCGTGAGGCCTGACGCGGCGGCCGAGGGGGCGTCAGCGCCCGTCGGCTGGATGCTGCGCGTGTGCGGACGAGACGGGTGGCCCGGCCTCGCCGGCCGGCACCCCCGCCGTGACCGAATCGGCGCGTGGCCGAACCGCGCCGAACAGCACCGCGAGCGGCACGGCGACGAAGCCGAGCGAGACGAGCGCGGCGACGACGGTCGCGACGCTCCGCGAGGTCGGTCGCGGGCGTGGGCGGCTCAGCCCGAGCGTCCGCACGGAGCTCCACGCACCGTGGTACAGATGCAGTCCGAGGAAAAACATCGCGACCACGTACAGCGCGACCACCCACGGATGGCTGAACCCCTTCACCACGTTGCCGTACGCGTCCGTCTCGCTGTAGTCCGGGAAGATCGCGCGCGCCGTGAAGTGCAGGATGTGGAAGACGAGCCAGACGAGCAGGTACGCCCCGCCCCACCGGATGCTCCGCGACGCGAACGTCGAGACCTGCGGCTCCCACTTCTTGTAGCCGTATGCCGCCGGGCGCGCCGCCTGCTTCTGCCGCGTGAGCTGCACCGCCGCGATCACGTGCAGCACGACGGCGGAGATCAGGACGAGCCGCACGATCCAGAGCTCGTTGCCGAGCGGCCCGTGCAGCAGGTGTGCGTAGCTGTTGAAGCGTTCCGGGCCCTCGAAGATCTGGAGGTTGCCGGCCATGTGGCCGATGACGAACCCCACGCCGATCAGGCCGGTGACGGCCATGACGACCTTCTTGCCGAGCTGCGACTGCCAGAAATTGCGGACCAGCTGCATCGAATGCGTCGCGTGAGCGGTCAGAGCTTGACGGCGGCCATCGGCTCGCGCACCGCGTCGGCGCTCTTGGCGAGCGCGGCGCGCTCGTCGTCGGTCAGCTGCACCTCGATGACCTGCTGCAGGCCGCCCTTGCCGAGCTTGCAGGGGACGCCGAGGTAGAGGTCGTGCATGCCATACTCGCCCTGGAGCCAGGCGGCACAGGGGAGGATGCGCCGTTGATCGAATACGATCGCCTCGACCATCTGGACGGCGCCACTGGACGGCGCGTAGTACGCGGACCCCGTCTTGAGATGCTTCACGATCTCTGCCCCCCCGTTGCGCGTGCGATCGACGATCGCATCGAGCTTGTCCTGCGCGAGAAGCTGCGTGACCGGGATGCCGCTGACGGACGTGTAGCTGATGAGCGGGACCATCGTGTCGCCGTGTCCGCCGAGCACCATCGCCTGGATGTCGCGCACGGAGACGTCCATCGCCTCGGCGAGGAACGCGCGGTAGCGCGCGGTGTCGAGCACGCCCGCCATGCCGATGACGCGCTCGCGCGGAAAGCCGGTCGCCTGCTTGGCGACATAGCACATCACGTCGAGCGGATTGGAGACGACGATGACGATCGCGTCCGGCGAGGTCGCGGCGATCTGCTCGCTCACCGACCGCACGATCCCGGCATTGGTGTTCAGCAGATCGTCGCGCGACATGCCCGGCTTGCGCGCGATGCCGGCGGTGATGACGACGATGTCCGAGCCGGCGGTCTCGTCGTAGCCATTGGTCCCGATGACGCGCGTGTCGAACCCTTCGACCGGCGCGCTCTGGTACTGGTCGAGGCCCTTCCCCTGCGGGATGCCCTCGGCCACGTCGACCATCACGACGGTGCGGGCGAGTTCCTTCTCCGCGATGCGTTGCGCGGTCGTGGCGCCGACGTTTCCGGCGCCCACGACCGTGATCTTGTTGACCATGTCGGACGAGGCGTATGAGGGTGCGCGGCCAGCTTCGCCAAGCTATCGGCCGCGCGGGGGAGCAGCAACGGACGCCGCATCCCCTCACACGACGAACGGCCCCGAGGTACGCGGCCGTTCCCTGTCAGCGCCTCACGCGCGGCGTGCTCGACCGCGATGCACCACCGTCGTCCGTAACCGATGTCGTCAATCGACCGGCTCGGTCTCGTGCTCCATCTCGTGTTCGATCACCGACACGTCGACACCGGCAACGAGCGCGCGCAGTTCCTTCGAGGGCTTGAACACGGGCACCGGGCGAGCGGACACCTCGACCGGCGAGCCGGTGCGTGGATTGCGCGCCATTCGCGTCTTACGCTGCCGGATCTTGAACGTGCCGAAGCCGCGGACCTCGATGTTGCGCTGCTCGTGCAGCGCGTCCTTGATCGCGTCGAGGAACGTGTCGACCACGCGCGCGCAGTCCTTCTTCGAGATCGTCGGGCCCGCGGTACGGGCCATCGCGGCGGTCACCAACTCGACGAGGTCGGCTTTGGTCATCCCAGCTCTCAGGATACGGTCACGCTACCGACGCGCGGCGTAGGGATCGAGCGGGGGAACCCCGACTTCACACCCACCGGGACGGCGCGCCGGGCCGCGACAGAGAGACCCGGACAAGCACCGAACGTACGAGCTTACTCGTTGTGCGTCAAGAGTTTGGCTCGTTTGCGCCGCTCGCTCACTAGCCCCGCCGCGCCCGCACCGTAGCGAGAAAATCGTCGAACACGGGGCGTCCGTCGTGTGGTCCGGGGGCCGCTTCGGGGTGATACTGGACGCCGAAGACGGGGAGTTCGCGGTGCGCGAGTCCCTCGACCGAGCCGTCATTCAGATTGACGTGCGTGACGCGGAGCGCCGGCGCGCCCGCGACGCCGTGCTCGTCGCCCGTGACCGCGAAGCCGTGATTCTGCGACGTGATCAGGACGTTGCCGGTCGCGAGGTCCTTGACCGGATGATTCCCGCCGCGATGCCCGTACGGCATCTTCGTCGTGCTGCCGCCGAACGTTAGACCGAGCAGCTGATGGCCGAGGCAGATGCCGAACAGCGGCACGCCACGCTCGGCGACCGCGCGGATCGCGGCGGTCGCATAGCCGACGGCTGCGGGGTCACCCGGGCCGTTGGCGAGGAACACGCCGTCCGGGTCGCGCTCCAGCACTGCCTCCGGTGACGTGTCGGACGGCACGACGGTGACGCGGCACCCGTGATCGTCGAACAGACGCAGGATGTTGCGCTTGATGCCGTAGTCGTACGCGACGATGTGGTGCGCCGCGCGCGGGTCGCCCCACGCGTATGGCGCACGCGTGCTGACCCGACTCGCGAGGTCGAGCCCTTCCATCGATGGACACGCCTCGAGCGCCGCGACCGCCTCAGCCGAGGGCTCGCGGCCGACGGCGATGACGCCGCGCATCACCCCGACGCTGCGCAGGTGTCGCGTGAGGCGGCGCGTGTCGACCCCGGTGAGCACCGGGACACCCGCCGCGCCGAGCCAGTCGGCGAGCGACCCGCGGGCGCGCCAGTTGGAGTACGTGGGCGAGAGCTCGCGCACGACCACGCCCGACACCTGCGGCGCCGCGGACTCGGGGTCGTCCGCGTTCACGCCGTAATTGCCGATCATCGGCGCCGTCATGACGACGATCTGCCCGCGGTACGACGGATCGGAGAACACTTCCTGGTACCCGGTCATGTTCGTCGTGAACACGACCTCCGCGACCGTCGGCGCGTCGCCGCCGACGATCTGGCCCGCGAACCGCGATCCGTCTTCGAGGAGGAGGATCCCCTCGCGCTCTCCCGTCACGCGCCGAGGCCTCAGCGGCGCGGCGCGCCACCCGTCCGCGCGCCCGAAGCAGCCGGCGCGCCCGCAGCCGGCGCGCTCCCCGCGGGAGCGGGGGCCGGTGCGGCGGGGGTGAGCGGAACCGCGGGCGCGACGCCCTGCGCACCCGCAGGCGCACCCGCGGGCCCGGTCGACGCGGGCGCGGCGGGGTTTGCCGGCGCGAACGAGTTGTCGAGCACCGAGCGCGGCGCGCGCTGGCGCGCGCCCATCAGGCCGAGGATGAACGCGAGCCCCACGAACAGCCCGCCGGCCCACCACGTCGTGCGCGTGAGGAGGTTTCCGGCCTGACGACTGCCGATGACGGCCTCGGCCGCGGAGCTGGCCCCGCCGAAGCTCGAGGCGAGCCCGTTCCCCTTGCCCGACTGGAGCAGGATCGACGCGACGAGGACGAGGCAGACGAGGACGAGCAGCGTGAAGAGCAGGGTGTACATCGAAGGAGGCAGGGCGAGATGGAACCGAGCGCCACCTGGCGCGCCGATGCGAAAGCTACCCGACTCGGGACCTCCGACCAACCGGAGCCAGCGCGCAAGTCCAGCGACGCGCGCTTGCCCGGGTCAGTCCTGAACGATCGCCGCCCAGTTTCCCGGGTCGAGGCTGGCGCCGCCGACGAGCAGGCCGTCGACGTTGCGCGCACCAAGGAGCAGGCGAGCATTGCCGCGATTGACGCTGCCGCCGTAGAGGATCGGCATCACGGCCGCGTGCTGGCCGACGCGCTCGCGAAGCGCCGCGCGAATGGCCGCATGCACGGTCGCCGCGTCGTCCGCCGTCGCGTTGCGACCCGTGCCGATCGCCCACACCGGTTCGTAGGCGACGAGCATCGACCCGATGTGCGCGTTGTCGAGGCCCGCGATCGCAGCGGTGAGCTGGCGGACGACGACCTGCTCGGTCAGACCGGCCTCGCGCTCGCTCAGGGTTTCGCCGACGCAGAGCATCGGAATCAGCCCGGCGCGGGTGACGAGCTCGCACTTCTTGGCCGTTTGCGCGTCGGTCTCGCCGAACACGTGACGGCGCTCGGAGTGCCCGACGAGTACGAGACGCGCGCCTGCGTCGCGCGCCATGCCGGCCGATATCTCGCCGGTGTAGGCGCCCGCGGCCTCCTCGTGCACGTTCTGCACGCCGATGAGGATCTCGGGGCGCTCGTGCAGCGCGTCCACGACGGTGCCCAGGGTGATCGCGGGCGGGAAGAAGACGATCGTGCGGCCGTCGCCTCGGGGCGCCTGGGAGAGAAATGAGCGCATGAACGCGCGGGCATCCGTCGGCCCGTGGTTCATCTTCCAGTTGGCGGCGAAGATTGGTTTGAGCATCGTCGGTCAGGCGTCGTCGAGCGCGGCGACGCCGGGGAGCGTCTTGCCTTCGAGGAACTCGAGCGACGCACCGCCGCCCGTGGACACGTGCGTGACGACGGACTCGAGCCCGGCCTGCGCGATCGCCGCGGCCGAGTCGCCGCCGCCGACGATCGTCGTCGCACCGGCGCGCGTCGCGTCGGCGAGCGCGTGCGCGACGCCTAACGTACCGGCGTCGAACGGCGGCGTCTCGAAAACGCC
>DASWUT010000836.1:0-14254 GCA_036401455.1 Gemmatirosa sp.
ATTCGCCCGTGGCCGCGGCGAGTACGACGAGGCGACCGCCGTCGCGCGCGCCGCCGAGATCCGCGCGGCGCAGGGGGGCGGTGAACTCGCCGCGGCGCGCGGCGCGCTGGAGAACGCCGAGCGGCAGCGCGCCGAGTTGGAGCGCGGGCGCGAGCGCCTCGAAGCGTTGTCGCGGGAGCGGCAGCTGCACGAGGAGCTCGACCGCGCCTACACCGACCTGCGCACCGATCTCAACTTCCAGCTGCGCCCCGAGCTCTCCGACGCGGCGAGCCGCTTCCTCGAAGACCTCACCGACGGACGCTACGACGCGCTCGAGCTCGACGATCAGTACAACGTGATCGTGCTCGAGGGGCAGGTACCGAAACCGGTGATCTCGGGCGGCGAGGAGGACCTCGCGAACCTCGTCCTGCGGCTCGCGATCTCGCAGATGATCGCCGAGCGCGCGGGGCAGAGCTTCTCGTTGCTGGTGCTCGACGAGGTGTTCGGATCGCTCGACGAGTCGCGGCGAGCCAACGTCATCGAGCTGCTGCGACGGCTGCACGACCGCTTCGAGCAGGTCATCGTGATCACGCACATCGAGGACGTGCGGGAGGGGCTCGACCAGGTGATCCGCGTGCGCTACGACGAGGCGCGCGGCACGTCGGTCGTCGAGCAGGATGGGCCGGCCGCGGCCGACGCCGATGCGGGATCAGCCGATACCCGCCCCGCCCTCGCCGCGGCCTAACGTCGTGTCATCCGCGACCATGCGCCCGCCTACCCCGCGCCGATGACCGGGCTTCGCCCCTGGCGCGCGTCGTCGCGGACCGCGGACGGTCCGCATCGCGCGACGCCGGCCGACATCCCCGCGCTGAACACGGCGTTCAGCGAGGCGTTCACGGAGCGCTATCGCAAGGACGGGCTCGTCGGCGTGCGCGTGCCCGCGCTCAATCCGCTCATCTGGCGATACGCGCTCGCCGACGCGGGCGACGGGGCGGTGCTCTGGCGCGGCGACCGCGGCGAGGTCGTCGCCTTCAACGTGGCGCACCATTCGGGCGACGAGGGGTGGATGGGGCCGCTCGCCGTCGCGCCGGCGTACCAGGGGCGCGGGCTCGGGAAGGCTGTGGTCGGGGCAGGCGTCGAGTGGCTGCGTGCGCGGGGCGCGCGCACGATCGGGCTCGAGACGATGCCGCGGACGATGGACAACATCGGCTTCTATTCATCGTTAGGCTTCGTACCCGGGCGCCTCACGCTCACGGTCACGCTCGACGCGGCGCCGGCCGCACGACCGTCCGCGCTCCTCGGCCGGCTTCCGCACGGCGCGCGCGAGTCGGCCGCCGCGGCGTGCGCGGCGCTCACGGCGACCGTCGCGCCGGGTCGTGATTTCGCGCGCGAGATGGCCCTCACCGAGGAGTACGCCGTCGGCGACACGGTGCTCGCCTACGAGCCGGGTGGTGCGCTCGCGGGATTCGCGCTGTGCCATTCGGCGCCGCTCGTCGAGGGGCGCGTGCGAGAGGAGGTGCGCGTCCTCAAGCTCGTCGTCGCCTCGCCCGATGCGCTTCCGGCGCTGGCCGAGGCGGTGTGCGACTTCGCACGGCGGAGCGGGGCACGCCGCGCCGCGTTCCGCGTGCAGGGCGAGTACGTGTGGCTCTATCGCGCGCTGCTCGCGCAGGGCGCGCGCGTGCGGTGGAGCGATCTCCGCATGACGCTCGACGGCTTCCCGGAACCGGCGGCCGCCGCGGGGGCCGTGCTGTCCAACTGGGAGATCTGACGTGCCGCGGCTCGTGCTCGCGCCGGCCCGCTCAGGCGCGGTGCGACGTGCCCCGCGCCACGACGCCGAAGATGAGCATGAACACGCCGGTCGTGAGTAGGGCGTGGACCCAGCCGGGCACCGCGACCGAGAGCGTGAGCGCCGCCCACCCGACGACGAGGGCGCCACCGATCGGGATCGCGAAGCGGGACAGGAACTGGGCGAGTGCGGCGAACATGACGGACGGTGGAGGACTCGGCGCGAACGTGGCGTGCGCCCGGTGATTGCCGCGGCGCGTTCCACCGGCCCAACTTAGTGGGTGCACCCAAGCGGGTGCTCCTGCCCTCGCCGCACATCCTCGTCGCCCCCCACCCCGGAGCCGCCATGCGCCGCTCGCTGTCCGCCATCCTGCCCACCGCCGCGCTGACGCTCGTCGCGTCGGGCTGTGCCTCGACCGGCACCGCGCCGATCGAGTCCGCGACCGCGACCACCCAGTCGACGGTGCGCGTCGACGGCGGCGCGGCAGTCTACCAGGCGCAGCTCTCGCACGACGACCGTGCGACGGAGAACGATCTGACCGTGTCGGCCGACCGCGCGTTCGCGATTCTTCCGGCCGTGTACGAGGAGATCGGCCTCAAGATCAACACGGCGATCAGCGACTCGCGCGTCGTCGGAGTCAACGCGGCCCGCACGCGTCGCATCGGGAAGGAGCGGCTGTCGCGCTATCTCGCGTGCGGCAACGACGTCACCGGCAACGCCATCGCCGACGCGTATGCGGTCACCCTCACCGTGCTCTCGCGCGTCTCACCGTCCAGTCCGACCGGGTCGCTGCTCAGCACGCAGGTCATCGCGACGGCGACGCCGATGTCGGTGAGCGGAACGACGATCACCTGTCAGTCGACCGGCGTGCTCGAGGCGCTCATCGCCAAGACGACCACGTTGCGCGCGGTGGGCGCGGGAGCCAGCTGACGGCGGCGAGGGAACTTACGTCGGCCGATCGCGGTTCTACGCGGATGCCCGTGGTCACCGTCACTCGCCGCCTGCGGTTCAACGCCGCACACCGCGTTCACAATCCCGCGCTCTCCGACGACGAGAATCGCGACCTGTTTGGGAAGTGTAACAATCCCAACTGGCACGGCCACAACTACGTGCTCGAGGTGTCGGTCGAGGGCGAGGTCGATCCACGCACGGGGTATGTCGTCGACCTCGGCGCGCTCGCGCGTGTCGTCGAACGCGAGGTGATCGACGAGGTCGACCACCGCAACATGAATCTCGACGTGGCGTTCATGCGCGGCGTGATCCCGACCTCCGAGAACATCGTCGTGCGCTGCTGGCAGGTCCTGACACCGCACGTGACGCCGGGCCGGCTGGCGCGGCTTCGGCTGTGGGAAACCGAGAACAACTATGTCGAGTACGACGGGCGCTGACCACGTCGGCGCGCCTAACGGCGTGCACGGCAACGGTGCCACGGGCGTGCGGGATTCGCGCGAGGGACACGACGGTCATCCGGCCGCCGAGCCCCGCGTCGTGCCGCTGCACCGAGTCGGGCGGGCCGATGACATGGCCGATCCGCGCGCGATCGAATACGCCGATCTCGTGCGCCGCCAGCTCGATCTGCTCGGCGAGGACTCCGGGCGCGACGGGCTGCTCAAGACGCCCGAGCGGGTCGCCAAGGCGATGGCCTTCCTCACGCGCGGCTATGCGCTCGACGCGCGCCAGGTCATCGGCGATGCGCTGTTCGAGGTCGACAGCGAGCAGATGGTGCTCGTCCGCGACATCGAGGTCTACTCGCTCTGCGAGCACCATCTGCTGCCATTCTTCGGGAAGGCGCACATCGCCTACATCCCCGACGGGCGCGTCGTCGGCCTGTCGAAGCTCGCGCGCGTCGTCGACGTGTTCGCGCGTCGACTGCAGGTCCAGGAACGCCTAACGGAAGACGTCGCCGGCGCACTCGACGACGTGCTGCGGCCGCGCGGCGTGGGTGTCGTGATCGAGGCGTCGCACATGTGCATGATGATGCGCGGCGTCGAGAAGCAGAGCTCGATGACGGTGACGAGCGCGCTCCGCGGCGCGTTCAAGGCCGACGGGCGCACGCGCGACGAGTTCCTCCGACTCGCGCACTCGCCGACGCGGGCGTAACCCGGCGCGGTGATGACCGGCTGCAGCCGCTGCGGGTCGTGATCCCGGCAACCGCGCTCGTCACCGGCGCATCGCGCGGCATCGGCCGCGCGGTGGCGACGCGGCTCGCGACGTTAGGCGTGCGCGTCGCCGTCGTCGCGCGTACGGGCGACGCACTGGCCGAGTTGGCGGGCGAGTTCGCGGACGCCCAGGTCGTTCCCCTCGCCGCGGATCTGCGCGACGCGGGCGAGACGGCGCGCGCGCTCGGCATCGCGCGTGCGAGGTTGGGCCGCGCGCCCGACCTCCTCGTCAACAACGCCGGCGTGTTCGCCGTCGCGCCCGCGCACGAGACCGACGCCGACGCGTTCGCCGCGATGCTCGACGCCAACCTCGCCGCGCCGTTCCGCGTCGTGCGCGCGCTCCTCCCCGAGATGCGCGCGCGCGGCGTCGGCCACATCGTCACGATCGGTTCGATCGCCGACCGCGCCGTGTTCCCCGGTAACGCGTCGTACGCGGCCAGCAAGTACGGGCTCCGTGCCCTGCACGAGGTACTGCGCGCCGAGTGCCGCGGAACCGGCGTGCGGTGCACCCTCGTCTCGCCGGGGCCGGTCGACACCGCGCTGTGGGATCCGCTCGATCCCGACCATACCGACGGGTTCACGCCGCGCGCGGCGATGCTCGCGGCCGACGACGTCGCCGACGCGGTGGTCTACGCGGCCACGCGACGCCCCGAGGTCAACATCGACGAGCTGCGGCTCGGCCGAACCTAGCCGCCGCGCGGCCAGGTGGACCTCCGCTTGCGCGGGGGTCCATCGCAGCACCGGCGTCACACGTCGCCCCATGTTCGTCGAGCTGATCGACGCCTTGCGCTGCCCGCGTCCGCACCCCGCCGACGCGCCCGACTCGTGGCTGGTCGCCGCGTCCCGCCGCACCGCGGGGCGCTGCGTCGTCGACGGCGTGCTCGGCTGCCCCGTATGCCGCGCCGAGTTCGGCGTCGCGGGCGGGGTCGCCGATTTCGGCGCGCTCCGCGACCTCGACGCGCGCGACCTCGCGCCGCGAGACGCGTCCGCCGCGGCGCCGGATGCGACCGCCGACGCGTTCCGCCTCGCCGCACTCCTGCACCTCGCGACGCCGGGCGGGATCGTCGCCGTCGGCGGCGACTGGGACGTCGCCCTCGACGGGCTCGCCGAACTCACCGACGTCCGCGCGCTCGTCGTCGAACCGGCGCACGCCTTCACGCCGCGCGAGCCGTTCGGTGCGCTCGTCGGCGGCGGGCTGCCCGTGGCGGCGGGTGCGCTGCGTGGCGTCGCCCTCGACGCACGCACGGCGACACCGTCCCGCCTCACGGCCGCGGTACGTGCGCTCCGCCCGGGTGGCCGCCTCGTCGCGCCCGCGCATGTGGCCGTGCCCGACGCCGCGCGCGAGCTCGCCCGCGACGAGGCGCACTGGGTCGCCGAACGCCTGCCCGAACGCGACGCGCCGCCGTCGGGACTCGTCCCCCTCCGGCGCCGCTGACCTCCAACGGACGTGCGTCCGGCCTGCGCCCGACGCACGCCGTCAGTCGGATCCGGCCGTCATGTGCGCGCTGTCGGCGTATGCCGCCGCGATCACGTCCCGGTACGTTCGGTCGATCACGCGCCGCTTCACCTTGAGCGTCGGCGTCAGCTCGCCGCGTTCGATCGAGAATTCGTGTTCGAGCAGCACGATCTTCTTCGGCGTCTCGAACCGCGCCAGCCCGGCGAACTTCGCACGCACCTCGTTCTCCATCTTGGCGTGCGCATCGGGGTGCGCCAGCAGCTCGGTCCGCGTTCGCCACGTCAGGCCGTGCGTGCCGGCCCACGGCTCGAGCGTCTCCCAGTTGGGGACGATGAGGATCAGGGGAAACTTGCGCCGGTCACCGATCACGACCGCCTGCGAGACGAACGGCGACGACTTCACCGCGTTCTCGATCGGCTGCGGCGCGATGTTCTTGCCGCCGGCCGTCACGATGATGTCCTTCGCGCGGTCGGTGATGCGAAGGAACCCGTCCTCGAGCCGGCCGATGTCGCCGGTGTTGAACCAGCCGTCGGCGTCGACCGCGTCGCGCGTGGCGTCGGGGTTGTTGTAGTACCCGCGCATCACGCTCGGCCCGCGCGTGAGGATCAGCCCGTCCCCGGCCTGCGCTTCGGCGTACGGCGCGATCCGCACCTCGACGCCGTCGATCACCCGGCCGACGGTGCCGATGCGGAACGCAGCCGGCGCGTTGACCGAGATCACGGGCGACGTCTCCGTCAGGCCGTACCCCTCGAGAATCGTGAGGCCGGCGGCGTAGAAGAACTTGTTGATCTCGGCCGACAGTGGCCCGCCGCCCGAGACGAAGTAGCGCATCCGTCCACCCGTGCGCTCCTGCAGCTTCGAGAAGACCAGCTTCTGCGCGAGCGCATACTGCCACGCGAGCGGCCCGGCCGGCGTGCGCCCGGCGAGCTTCTCGTCGGCCCACCGGTCGGCGACGCGCGTGGCCCACTGAAAGATGCGCCACTTCATCGGGCCGCCCGCCTTTGCGTTGTCGAGCACGCGGGCGTGCATCTTTTCGTAGAGGCGCGGGACCGACATCGCCATCGTCGGCTTGACCTCCTGCAAGGCGACCGGCACGTCGTCGATCGACGGCACGTAGGCGATCGCGGTGCCCGTCGACCAGTACATGTAGTCGCCCATCCGCTCGAAGATGTGCGACAGCGGCAAGAAGCTGAGCGCCACGTCGTCGCCGGAGAACGGCACCGACCGGCGGCTCGCCATCACGTTCGCGTGGAAGTTGTCGTGCGTCAGCATCACGCCCTTTGGCGCGCCCGTCGTGCCCGACGTGTAGATGAGCGTCGCGAGGTCGTCGGGGCGAACGGCGAGGGCGTCACGCTCCCACTCCGCGCCGCGCGCGGCTTCGAGCGCCGCGCCGCGCGTTTCCAGTTCGGCCATCGTCAGGTCGCAGCCGTCGGTCGCGCCCGCATCGATCCCGATCACGAGGCGCAGCGCGGGACACTCGGCGCGCACGGCGGCGACCTTGGCGGCCTGCGCGGGCGTGGAGACGAAGATCGCGCTCGCGCCCGAATCGTTGAGGATGTGCGGCAGCTGCTCGGGCGGCAGCGTCGGGTAGATCGGCACGTCGGCCAGGCGCCCCGTGAGGCAGCCGTAGTCGGCGATCGCCCACTCCGGCCGGTTTTCGCAGAGCAGCGCGACGCGATCGCCCGGCGCGAGCCCGAGGTCGCGCAGGCCTAACGACACGCGGCGCACGCGCTCGAGCACGGCGCGGTGCGCGATCGGCGTCCACCGGCCGCCCTGCTTGTGCAGCATCGCGTCCGCACGGTCGTAGCGGCGCGCCGCGTCGAAGAAGAGCTGCGTGACCGTGCCGGGGGCCGGGCGCTCGCCGCCCCGGGCGATCTGGCCGGGCGCCGGCGCCGCGGCTGCCGGCGCGGCTGACGCGGACGCGTTCCGCGGATCCTGTACGAGCATGGCCGCCTTGTGAAGCGTGGGTTCGCGCGGGAAGGTACGGCGCGGACCGATCGCGTGGCAGGGCGCCGGCGTCAGCGACCGGTCAGCCGCGCCTCAGTGCGCGCACGAATCCGACGGGACGCGGCTGAGCCGTACGGCGAAGACGCCGCGGATGGGGGTCCCCGGGACCGCGTGGCCGGCGCCGACGATCACGTCGGCGCGGAGCGTCACCCGGTAACTCGTGTCGGCGACGAAGCCTGGGCCGAGCGCGGGCGGACGGATGCGCAGGCGGACGTTGGACGTTCCCGACTGGTCCGTCGTGTCGTAGCCGATCACCTGGTCGGTTCCGTTCGCGACGATGGCGATCGCGGGCACCTTCACCGTCGGCGCGAGCGAGACGGTCGGGATCGGACCGGGCGCGGTGTCGATCGACCAGCGGACGAGCCAGCGCCGCACTCCGATCTGCGTGCCGGCGGAATCGCCGTGCACGGTGACGGTGAACGGGCCGGCGGTATTGCGAAGGCCGCCGATCGTCGAGTCGACCGTCTGGACGGCGCCGGGCCGGCTGTCGACGCAGCTGTAGCGCAGCACCGTGTCGGTCGGTGTCGTATCGGTGACCAGGCTCGGCGGCGGCACGATCGCGAACGAGTCGGCGATCGCGAGCGAACCGATCCGCGCGAACACCCGCCCGTTCGACTTGACCCACGTCGCGGTCGCGCGCACCGCCCCGGTCGCGGAGTCGACCACGAGCGCGTTGTCGATCACTGCGCCGGTCGTCGTGTCAGGCGTGTACGGCACGTACGCGTAGCGGAACGTCGCGGTCGGGATGGCTTTTCCGCTGACGTCGTATGCGGTGCCGTGCACGCCGATCGCAACGCCCACGGTGTCGCGCAGCACGTCCCCGAGCGCGATCGCCGGCGGCACCGGAACGAGCGCGACCGAGGCGATGCCGTTGGGCGCGGCGTCGATCTTGACGCATGCCGCGAGCGCCGCGGCGCCACCGATTCCGGCGATGACCCCGGCGCGGACGCGGCACCGCACGCGGATCGGTGCGTCGTCGCGCGTCACCCGAAGCGCTCCGCCAGCAGCGTCGCGAGGTTCACGTACGCCTGGCTGGCTGCGTCCGCCGGGTCGCGCAACACGACCGGCTGTCCCGCCGCGAACGCGTCCGCCGCAGCCGGCGTGCGCGGGATGACGAGGTCGAACACGAGGTGCTGCGGCAGATGGCGGCGCACGTACTGCGCGGTTCGCTCTGCGGCGGGGTTGCCCGCCTCGTACATCGTGAGCAGGATGCCATCGAGCGTCAGCTCCTCGTTCACGCGCACGACGTCCTGGATGCCGCGCAGGATCTGCGGCGTCGTCTGCAGCGCGAGCGGCTCTGCCTGCAGCGGCACCACCGCGTGCTGGCTCACCTCGAGCACGCGGCGCGTGACGGCACCGAGCCCGGGCGGGGTGTCGACGATAACGATGTGGCAACGCTCGCGCGCCTGGGCGAGCAGGTCGCGCACGACGGTCGTTTCGGCGACGAGTTGCTGATAGAAGGCGTGATCGGCCTCGTCGCTCACCGTGCCGGCGAGCACCACGCGCAGCCAGGGAAGGGCCGTCGGCAGGATGATCTCGCGCAGCGTGCGCTGCCCGCTGAGGTAGTCGGCGAATCCCCACGGGTCGTGGCCGCGGCGCAGCCCGACACCGTAGCGCACGGACCCCTGCGGGTCGGTGTCGACGAGCAGCGTCTTGAGGCCCCGGCGGGCGAATGCCGCCGCGAGGTTCACTGCGGTGGTGGTCTTGCCGACGCCTCCCTTCTGGCTGACCACCGCGAGCACGGTGCCGATGCGGCCCGCCCCGCGGTTCGACGCTGTGCTCACCCGTCGCCGGCCCCGCCGCGCAGCTCGGCCAGCGTTTCGCGTGCGTGCCGCACCCAGCGCTCGCTCTCGGGGTCAGGCGTGGCGCGGGCGAGAAAGGCCTCGAGGTGCTCGGCCGCCGCCTGGTCCTCGCCGCGCTTGAGCAGCAGGAACGCGAGGCCGTAGTGCGCGCCACCGAGCGCGGGGTCGAGTTCGAGCGCGCGGCGGTAGCAGCGGATCGCCTCCTCCTGCTGCCCGATACGACTGAAGGCAATCGCCATGTTCTGCAGCACGCGCTGATCGTTCGGTCGGTCGCGCAGCGCCAGCCGGTACGACGTGAGCGCGGCGTCGTAATCCCCCTGCTTTTCCAGCAGGAGCGCCTCGGTCAGGTAGTCGACGCGCCCAGAGCGGGCGTCAGCGTCAGACTTGCCGCCTGTGAGGCGGCTCCACCAGGACATGCGGTCGGGTGAGCGGGCGAGGGGCGGTCGCGGGGGCGCGGGCCGCCGCCAGCGGAGCGGGGAAGGTAGTCCCGCGTCCGGACCGCTACAACCGGCCCGCGCCAACCCGCGCGTCCTCGCGGCACGAGCGATCGGGCGCAGGCGAACGGGCGTGTGCGAACGGGCGCGTGCCGGATCCCGCGCGTTATCTTCGGCCGCATGCCACGTCCGGACCGGATCGACCCCGCGCGGGGCCTGCTCGTCGTCGAGTGGCCACTATTCGGCGAGCTCTCGCGTGCGCTCGCCTTGAAGGTAGCACGCGAGTTCGACCCCGAGCTCGTCGTCGGGGTCGCCACCGCTGGCGTGGTGCCCGCGGCGACGGTCGCGGCGATCCTCGATCGCCCATTCGCGAGCATCACCGTGAGTCGCCGGTTCCGCGCCGAGCGGGTGCGCGAAACGCCGGCGGTGATCGGCGCCGCGCCGACCGACGTACGCGGCGCGCGCGTCCTGATCGTCGACGAGACATGCGACTCTGGCGCGACGCTCCGGCTCGCGGTGAGCGCGGTCGTCAACGCGGGCGCGACGACGGTGCGCACCGCGGTCGGGTTCAAGACCGGGGCGTACACGCCCGACTTCCATGCGCTCGCGACACAGGCGACGATCGTGCTGCCGTGGGACGTCGAAGTGCTGGTCGACGGCGAGATGATGCCGAATCCCGCCTACGAGGGAATGCTGTAATGCCGCAGCGACGCTGCCGGATGCACGCTCTGGGACGAAAGCCGGGCGATGCTTGGCGCGACGCTGCGTTCCGTTAGGCGTCCTCACCCACCCGCCGCAGCAACTCCGCCTCGTCGATCACGGCGACGCCTAACTCCTGCGCCTTCGCCAACTTCCCGCCGGCGTCCGTGCCGGCGACGACGAGACCTGTCTTCTTCGAGACGGCGCTCGTCACGCGCCCGCCGTGCCGCTCGACGAGCGCTGCGGCCTGGTCGCGCGTGAGCGTCGGCAGCGTGCCGGTGAGCACCACCGTGAGCCCCTTCAGCGCGTCCCCCGCCGCGGCCTCGGGTTCGTGCATCGTCAGCCCGCGCTCGCCGAGCCGGCGGACGAGGGCCTGCGCCTCGGGGTCGGCGAACCACTTGACGACCGAGCGCGCGATCACGTCGCCCACGCCGCGCACGGCGAGCACCTCCGCCTCCGTCGCGCCCGCGAGCCGGTCCATCGTGCCGAAGTGGCGCGCGAGGAGCCGCGCGGCGATCTCGCCGACGAAGTCGATGCCTAACGCAAACACGAGGTGCGCCAGCGGCTGCGCCTTGGACGCCGCGATCGCCGCGACGAGGTTTTCCGCGCTCTTCTCGGCGAACCGCTCCAGCCCCGTCAGCTGATCGGCGGTCAGGTCGTAGAGATCGGCCGCGTCGCGGACGAGGCCCGCGCCGATGAGCTGCTCGATGCGCGCGTACGACAGCCCGCGCACGTCCATCGCGTCGCGCGAGGCGAAGTGCACGAGCGCCTCCAGCTGCCGCGCCGGGCAGCGGAAGTTGGGGCAGTAGAGCATCCCGCGGTCCTCGCCCGCGACGAGCGCCGTGTGGCAGCTCGGACATTCGTCGGGCGGCGCGTAGGGCACGGGCGGCGAGGCGGCGTCGCGCCGCTCGGGCACGGGGCCGATCACCTGCGGAATCACCTCGCCCGCGCGCTTCACCTGCACCACGTCGCCTACGCGGAGGTCCTTGTCGGCGATGAGGGCGAAGTTGTGCAGCGTCGCCTTCGCCACGGTGACGCCTCCGATCTCGACCGGGTCGAGCACCGCATATGGGTTGATCGACCCCGTGCGGCCGACGTTCACCTCGATGGCACGCAGCGCAGTCTCCGCGATGTCGGGCGCGAACTTGCGCGCGAGTGCCCATCGCGGCTCGCGCCCGACGTCGCCTAACTCCAGCTGCAGCGCGAGCGGATCGAGCTTCACGACGCCGCCGTCGATCGCGAAGTCGAGCATGCCGCGGATCGTGTGCTCGACCTCGTGCGCCCAGGCGTGCACCTCGACCATCGTCGCGCAGTGCCGGCGGTGTGGCGCGACCGGCACGCCCCACGCGGCGAGCGTCTCGAGCAGGTCCCACTGCGAGGCGAACGGCAGCTGACGCGCCGCGGCCGCCGCGTCGCCCGGGACGGCGACCGCGTAGCCGAAAAAGTGCAGCGGGCGCGACGCGGTGACCTTGGGGTCGAGCTGACGCAGCGCGCCCGCGGCCGCGTTGCGCGGGTTGGCGAACACCGGCTCGCCCGCGCGCACGCGCGCCGCGTTCAGCTGCTCGAAACGCGAGAACGGGAAGTAGACCTCGCCGCGGATCTCGATCACCGGCAGATGTCCGCTGCCGCGCAGCCGCAGCGGGACGTCGCGCACGGTGCGCAGGTTGGGCGTGACATCCTCACCGACGACGCCGTTTCCGCGTGTCGCGCCGACGGCGAGCACGCCGTCGCGGTAGGTGAGGCTCACCGCCGCGCCGTCGATCTTCAGCTCGGCGGTATACCCGGCGGTGCGCGCCACCTCGCCCAGCACGCGCACGTTGCGCTCCTCCCACGCGTCCAGCTCCGCGTCGTTGAAGGCGTTGCCGAGCGAGAGCATCGGCACGAGGTGCGTGTGCTTGGGGAGCGCGCTCTGCGGCTCGGCGCCGACGCGCTGCGTGGGCGAGTCCGCGGTGCGGAGCGCGGGATGCTCGGCTTCGAGCGTCTGCAGCTCGCGGAACCGCCGGTCGTACTCCACGTCGGAGAGCGACGGGCGGTCGAGCACGTAGTATTCGTAACTCGCCTGCTCCAACTCCTGCCGGAGCGTGGCGGCGTGGGCGGCGAGTTCGGCGAGCGGGGTATCGGTCGGGCTCGGGCGGGCGGACGAGGCGGACATGCCGCCCAAGATAAGCGCGGCCCTCAGCCGGCTTCGTTCGACGCGGGGTCGGCGTCGCCGAATGCGACGACGCGGTTGCGGCCGTTCGACTTCGCGAGGTAGAGCGCATCATCGGCCGCCTTGACGAGCGCTTCCTGGTGGCGGAGGTCGGCGTGCGGCCATGCGGCCACGCCGGCGCTCATCGTGCGCTGCAGGGTCCCGCCCGGATAGGCGAAGTCGCGCGCCGCGATTGCCGCACGCGCGCGTTCGGCGAACCCGCGCGCGTCCTCCGCGCTCGCTCCGGGAAGCAGGACGAGGAACTCCTCGCCCCCGTAGCGCCCGACGTGGTCGATCTCGCGGGCACTGTCACGGAGCACCTCGGCCACCTGCTTGAGCACCGCGTCGCCCGCCTGGTGCCCGTAGGTGTCGTTGACGCTCTTGAAGTGGTCGACGTCGGTCATCACGACGGCGAGCGACTCGTTGAGGCGCGTCGCGTGCTCGAACGCTTCGGTGAGCCGCTCCTCGATGTGTCTCCGGTTGTCGACGCCGGTGAGACCGTCCGTCTGCGAGACGCGGCGCAGCTCGGCGTTCGCGCGTTCGAGCTCTTCCTGCAGCGCCTTGATCCGGAGCAGCGCCTTGATGCGCGCCTCGAGCTCGGCGAAGTTGATCGGCTTCGTGATGTAGTCGTCGGCGCCGGCGTCCAGCCCCTCGACCTTGTGCGCCGTGGTGTCGAGCGCGGTCTGAAGGATGATCGGCACGAACGGCAGCCCGGGCGTTTCCTTGATGCGGCGGGCGACCTCCATCCCGTCCATCTTCGGCATCATCACGTCGAGCAGGAGCAGGTCGGGCGGCGCGGCCAGCACGTGATCGAGCGCCTGCTGCCCGTCGGTCACCGAATCGACCTGGTAGCCGCGGGCGCCGAGCCGGATGCGCAGCAGGTCGACGTTGTCGGGGTGGTCGTCGGCGACGAGGATGCGCGTGTTCGCCGCGCGTGCCGCGTCGCTGCCGGCGCTGCCGGCGCTGTCGCCGTTGGCCGTGCCCACGGTCACGCCGCCGTCTGCCCGGCGGCGGCCCCGTCGTTCTTGCCGAGAAAGCGTTGCACCTCGGCGACGACCGCACGCGGCTCGCACGGCTTCGCGAGGTAGCCGTCGCAGCCGACTTCCATCGCCTTCTCGCGGTCGCTCGCGAGCGCGTGCGCGGTGAGCGCGATGATCGGGATGTGCTTGGTCGCAGGGTCGTGCTTGAGGACCTGCGTCGCCTCCCAGCCGTCGATGATCGGGATCGAGATGTCCATGAGGATCAGGTCGGGCTTCTCGGAATGCGCCTTCGCGATCCCCTCCTCACCGTTCAGCGCCTCGGTCACTCGGTAGCCGAAGTGTCGCAGGATGGTGGAATAGACGATGCGGTTGTCTTCGTTGTCTTCGACCAAGAGGACGGTCTTACCAGAAGCATTCATCGCGGACCTCAGCGGCGGGCGGGATGCGGCACGGGGAGTTGCGCCGCGCGGCGCGACGCCCCGCGGCGGAGGAGACACGGCGAGCACCGGCCGAGTCGCGTCGACGTGTTGGACGCGACGCGGCCGGAAGACGGACGCGGTGTCGCGCCAAACCGGACGCGTCGAGACGACCCGCACGACGACCCTGAGACCATCGCACGCAGCCGGCCGGCGGCCCATTCCGGGTCGGCACGTCGCGCGGGAGGTCCGCAAATTCCTTACCATGTACCGGGCCGGGCCCGGTCAGTCGAGGCCTCTGACGGAATGACACACAGCACGGGGACCAGTCGGGACGCGGGGCAGAAC
>DASWUT010000837.1:0-5535 GCA_036401455.1 Gemmatirosa sp.
AGTGCGGAAGAACGCCAGCCGGGGTGGTTCTACCCGCCGACGCTGCTCACCAACGTCGCGCCCGCGTCGACCGTGGCGCAGACGGAGATCTTCGGGCCGGTTGCCGTCGCGATGCCGTTCCGCACGCCGGCGGAGGCGGTCGCGCTGGCCAACAATACCCCGTTCGGGCTCGCGGCGAGCGTCTGGACGGAGAACATCAACCTCGCGTTGGACGTCGCGCCGCGGATCAAGGCGGGCGTGGTGTGGATCAACACCACCAATCAGTTCGACGCCGCAGCCGGCTTCGGCGGCTACCGCGGGAGCGGCTTCGGGCGCGAGGGCGGGCGCGAGGGGATGTACGAGTATCTCGCACCGGTCGTGACGTCTAACGCCCGATCCGTGACCGCCGCCTCGCTTGCACCGCAGACCGCGCCGACCGACGACGCGCCGCCTGGCCGTCGCGCGAACGACGCTGCCCGCGCGGTGCTCCCGCCGATCGACCGAACGGCCAAGCTCTACATCGGCGGTCGGCAGGCGCGGCCGGACTCGGGGTACACGCGCCGCGTGCTCGGTCCGGACGGCCGCGTCGTCGGCGAGGTCGGTGCCGGGAGCCGCAAGGATGTCCGGAACGCGGTCGAAGCTGCGCACGAGGCGGCGTCCGCATGGGCGCGGAGGAGCGGTCACGCGCGCGCGCAGGTGCTCTACTACGTCGCCGAGAATCTCTCGGCCCGCGCGCGCGAGTTCGCGGCCCGACTCGACGGCATGAGTGGCGGGACCGGCGGCGCGGCCGAGGTCGAGGCCGCGGTCCGGCGCCTGTTCACCTACGCCGCGTGGGCGGACAAGTACGACGGCGCGGTGCACGACGTGCCCATCCGCGCCGTCGCGTTCGCGATGCACGAGCCGATCGGCGTCGTCGGCGTCGCCTGTCCGGACGAGGCGCCGCTCCTCGGCTTCGTCTCGCTCGTCGCGCCGCTCGCCGCGCTCGGCAACGCCGTCGTCGCCGTACCGTCCGAGCGTGCGCCACTCGCCGCGACCGACTTCTACGGCGTGCTCGACACGAGTGACGTTCCGGCCGGGGTCGTCAACATCGTCACGGGTGCGCGCGACCCGCTCGCCGTCGTCCTCGCCGAGCACGACGACGTCGACGCGGTCTGGTACCGGGGAACGCGAGACGGCGCCGCGGCCGTCGAGCGCGCATCCGCCGGAAACCTCAAGCGCACGTGGACCGCGTGGGACGCGGTCGACTGGTTGGACCCGGCCGCCGGCGAGGGACGCGCGTACCTGCGCGAGTCGACGCAGGTCAAGAACGTGTGGGTGCCATACGGCGCGTGAATCGGCGGCGCGACCGCGACTTGCGCTCCGCGTCCTCCTCGCGACGTTAGGCATCGCCGCCGCCGGTGCCGCGGCCACTTCATGTGCGCCGATGTTCGGCGCGCGCCCGCTCGCCGTCGCGCGTCCGGGCGAGACGACCTTTCACACGGTTCGCTTCGGCGGACGCCAACGGTCGTTCCTGCTCCACCTCCCTCCGCGGCCGCGCCGCACGACCCCGCTCCTGCTCGCCTTCCATGGCTATCAGGCGAACGCGAACGTGATGGAGGAAACGACCGGACTCGACGCGGTCGCGGACCGCCACGGCTGGGCGGTGGCGTACCTGAACGGGACCGGTGGCGTCCACTACTTCGACCTGGCCTGGAACGCGATCACGTGCTGCGGGGCCGCTCCCGACGAGGCAGTCGACGACGTCGGGTTCGCACGTGCGGTCGCCGATTCACTCGCCGCACGCGGCCTCACCGACCGCCGTCGCGTGTACGCGACGGGATTCTCCAACGGCGGGATGCTCGCGCTGCGGCTGGCCTGCCAGCCCGAGGCGTTCGTCGCAGGCGTGGCCGACGTCGCGGGTGCGATGCCCGACACGGTGTGCCAGGGGCGGACTGCTGTCCCGGTGCTCCTCATCCGCGGCGCCAACGACGGTGAGCTCCGCGCCGATCACCGCGACCACCAGCGCCGCAATCGCAACGCTTACGCCGTCTCGTTCGCGGGTGCGCTCCGCTACTGGAGCCGGCGCAACGGCTGCGCGACCGAGCCGCGTCGCGACAGTTCGGCGACGCTCGTCGAGATCTTCGCGATCGAGTGCCCGGCCGGCCGCGACGTCCGCGAACTCGTCGTCGCAGGCCAGGCGCACGCGTGGCCGGGCGGTCGCAGGCCGTTCATCCTCGCGCCGCGCCCCGCACCAGACGTGGACGCGTCGGAGCGGATCCTCGACTTCTTCGAGCGCGAGGCGCGCGCCGCAGCCCGTTAGGCGCGCAGCGCGCTCCCGCCGCCTTACGGCAGCCCCGCGACCGCGCGCCCGGGTCTCAGCACGAGCGATGGCCCGACCACCCCGGTCGCGCTGACCGCCGCGACCGCCACCGCGTCCGGATCCTCGCCCGAGCGGAAGCGCGCCGAGATCGCCGGCGTGTCGCCGGGCAGCACCTGCGTCGTCCACCCGCCGTGCGCGTCGCGCCAGCGCGCGAGCCACCATCGCGCGTGCGTCGTGTCGCCGGCGGCGACGGTCAGCACGCCCGGGTCGTTCGGACCCGTCGGACCGGCGCAACCCGCGAAGTGCGGAGCCGCCGGAACCGTCGCGCCGAGCCACGGGCTCGCCGGCGGCAGCGCGCGCTCAGCGTAGAGCGTCGTCGCGAGCCGATCGCCGAGCCCGGCGACCGCGGTCGCGAGCAGCGACCGGAGGCGGAAGTGCACGTGCCCTTGCGACTCGCCCCCGGGCTGGCGCGCGGCGCGCAGCAAGCCGATCTCTCGCGGGATCTCGTCGACCGGCCACTTGTTGTGCCCTTCGGCGACACGCATCGTGAGCAGCCCGGGCCACAGGTGCCGGCCGAGCGGGTTCTCGCCGCGCCACCATGCGTCGAGCTTGCGGAAGCGTGCCTGCTCGCCGTCGCTCGCCCAGTACAGCTGCGGCGCGAGGTAGTCGAGCCATCCCTCGTGCAGCCACCGCCGCGAATCGGCGTAGATCTCCGCGTACGAGTCCAGCCCGCTCACGCCCGCGGGCGAGCCGGGGCGCCAGATGCCGAACGGGCTGATCCCGACGAGCACCCACGGCTTGCGCGCCTTCACGCCGGCGTACATCTGCTGGATGAACGTCGACACGTTCTCGCGACGCCAGTCGGCGCGGTCGGTTCCGCGGCCGTACTGCGCCCACGACCGGTCATCGTCGAACGCGATCGTCTCGCTCGTGTGCACGCGCCGCATGTGGCGGCCGACGCGCACGCGACGGGTGACGGTCCGCTCTTCGAGGTACGGGTAGAAGTAGTCGTCGAGATGGAGCGCATCGATGTCGTACTTGTCGACGACCTCGAACAGCGACGCGAGCACGTCCTGCCGTGCCTCGGGGAACCCCGGGTCGATCCACCGCTGCGAGCCGTAGCGGACGAGCCATTCGGGATGACGGCTGGCGATCTGTCGCGCCCCCGCCGGCTCGTGGCGGTCCGGCGGGGCGGCGCGGAACGGATTGAACCACACGTGCAGTTGCAGCCCGCGCCGGTGCGCCTCGCGCACCGCGAAGGCGAGCGGGTCGTACCCCGGGGCCGCGCCATTCCCGACGAGGTAGCTCGACCACGGCGCGTGTGTCGTCGGGTAGAGCGCGTCCGCCGCCGGCCGGACGTGCAGGATGACCGCGTTCAACCCGATCGCGGCCGCGCGGTCCAACAGTGCCGTCAGCTCCTGTTGCTGCTCCGCGTCGGACATCCCCGTGCGCGACGGCCACTCGCCGCCCTCGACCGGCGACACCCAGGCGCCGCGAAACTCGCGCGCGACGGGCGGCGGAGCCCACGCCGTCCCGGGCTGGGCCGCGGAGTCGAGCACGGTCACCGTGCATCCGGTCGCTGGGGGCGCGACCGCGCGCGATGGACGCGTCGGCGCGCCCGTCCGCGTCGCGAGCAGCGCGGACGCCGCGACCGGGAGCATGCCCAACCACCGCATGCTCATCGCGCGGCCACCGTGTCCTGCCGGGTCGCGTACTGCAGCGCGGCGCGCACGACCGGCGCCGCGGCCGTGATTCCCTTGAGCGAATGGTGCTGCTTCGGCACGAGAAAGAGCCGCGCCCCCGCGGCGACGAGTCCCGAGTCCGCATAGCGGAACCCGTCGAGTTCACCGCGCACGAGCGCGACGCGAATCCGCGGAGAGAGCAGACCAACTTCCGAGTCGACGGCGAAGCTGCCGCGCTCATGCGGCTCCTCGCCGCGCAGGTCGGAGAGGCCGGTGCGCAGGTGCCCGCGCTGTCCCGGGCTCATCGCGACCACACCGACGAGTCCGGGTTCGAGCCCCGGCGCGCGCAGGTGCGCCGCGGTCCAGAGCGCGATCTCGCCGCCGATCGAATGTCCCGCGATCACGAGCGGGCGGTCGTTCGCGCCGAGCGCCGCACGCGCATGCGTGAGCAGCGAGTCGACGCGCGCGAGGTACACCGCCTCACGCGTCGCGCCGTCCGGCAGATCGTCAAGCTCGCGCTTCACGTCGAAGCCGATCACCGAGTACCCATCGCGACTGAGCAGTTCGGCGAGCCGCTGGTGTGCGGCCCAGAACCCGACGTCGTTCCCGAAGAAGAACACCACCGCGCGCGGCGGCCGCGTCGTGTCGCGGGTCGGGTAGAAATAGAGCGGCGCTCGCTGGAGCGCGGGGTCGGCCGGGTGAAAGGGCGCCTTCGCCCCGGGGCGAAGCGCGGTGACGAGAAAGCAGCCGCTGAGCGCGCTCGCGACGGCGAGGCCGCCCGCGGCGCGGAGAATCGAACGCATCATGATCACAACTGCTACTCCCGCGGGCGCGTTCCGTGCCGCAGCGCTCAGGGATCGGGCACCGCGTCCGCCGTGAGCGCGGCGGGCGGCGCGGGGACGATGCCGACGTCGGCGGGCGCGGGCAGGCGCCCGGTACGGCTCCATTGCCGTCGCGCGGCTTCCATCCGGTCGATCCGATCGATCCACCGTTGGGCCGAGAGGTCGTACCGCGCCGTGACGTTCCCGAGCCCGTATGGACGCTTCTCGCGCCGCCAGGCCGCCGCGTACAGGTCGCGCAACCCGCTGAACCCGTCGCGCAGATCCTGCAACCGGCCGTTGATCCCCGAGACGTCGTCGAAATCGGCCGACGGCGTCGTGCGCGCCTGCGCCGTGTCGCGCGACGCGGCGTACAGGCGCGTGTAGATCCGCGCGGCCTCGTCCGCGAATTGGAACTTCATGGCGAGGAAATCCATCCGCCGCGCGCCGAGCTCGATCGCGTCGAGCGCGTCCGGCTCGCGAATCGCGCCCGCGGCGCGCGCCCGCGCTATCCGCACGATCGCCTCCTCGGCAAGCAACCGCACGTCGCGCGCGACCGGAACGACGTGCGCGGCTTGCACCTGCCCTTCCGGCGTCCACGGATCGACCCAGAAGACGAAGTTGCTTCCATCGCCCACGCCGGCCTTCCGCAGCACCTGATGCGCGTCGCGCAGCGCTCGCTCGGCCGCCGCCACGTTCCCACTCGTGTCGCCGTAGTACGTGCGCGCGACCGCGGTGAGGTACCGCTCGGGGTCGC